>CAZMEF010000056.1:0-9329 GCA_964565305.1 uncultured Eubacteriales bacterium
ACATGCTGCACCAGGCCATCCTTCCCCACCACCCGACGTGGGTCAAACTGTTCACAGGGCTCCGTTACGTCGTCATAGACGAGATGCACGGGTACAGAGGGGTTTTCGGCAGCCACGTGGCCAACGTCATAAGGCGCCTTCGGAGAATCGCTTCGTTCTACGGTTCCTCTCCCCAGTTCATACTGGCGTCCGCCACCATAGCGAATCCCGACGAACTGGCCTCGACCCTCATCGGCGGGGAAGTTGCTTTGGTGGGGCAAAACGGCGCGCCGGCTTGTGAGAAGGACCTTCTGTTTTTCAATCCTCCCGCACTCACCCCCGATGGCTCTGTGAGAACCCCGGTCATAGATGCTTCGGCTCGCATCGCCGCGCGCTTTCTGGCGTGGGGGGTCCAAACGATCATCTTCGCCCGTTCGAGGGTCGCCGTGGAGCTCCTGGTCCAGTACCTTCGGGGCTCATACAAGGAGCGGATGGAAAAGGATCGCGTCCAAGGCTACAGGGGCGGGTACTTGCCCAACGAGAGACGCGCTATAGAGCGCGGTTTGCGTAAAGGAGAGGTCCTGGCCGTCGCGGCGACAAACGCGCTCGAACTCGGCATCGATATCGGGAATCTCGAATGCGCCGTGTTGGCGGGATACCCGGGAACTATCGCGAGCACGTGGCAGCAGGCGGGTAGGGCGGGAAGGCGCAAAGGCGGCTCCGTGGCCATTCTTGTGGCGGGTCCGGGCCCTCTGGACCAGTTTATGGTCGAAAACCCGGGCTACTTTTTCGAGCACGGAGCGGAGCACGGCCTGATAAACCCCACGAACCCGTACATCTTGGGCCAGCACGTGAAATGCGCCTCGTACGAACTTCCCTTCAAGGATAGCGGAGACGGCAATACATCCTTCATGGAAAAGGACGTCACGCCAATTCTGGAGCACCTCAAAGACCAGGGCATTCTCTACCACTCTGGAAGCAGGTGGAACTGGTCGTCTGATTCTTTTCCCGCGGCGGGAGTGAGTTTGCGGTCGGCGTCGGCAGAGAACTTCGTGGTCATCGACACATCCGGCGGCGCGCGCAGGGTGATAGGCGAAGTCGATTGGGCGTCGGCGCCTATGCTGATCCACGACGAGGCCATTTACCTTCACGGGGGACAGCAGTACCACGTCATGCACCTCGATTACGATGCCAAGAAGGCTTACGTGAAAAAAGTGAACGTGGATTACTACACAGACGCGAACCTCGCCGTGAACGTCAAAGTGATAACTGTCGATGAATCGTCTCCCGACGCGGTCTTTTCGCCTAAGTTTGGAGAAGTGAGCGTTACGGCTATGGCGACCATCTTCAAGAAGATAAAACTCTATACGCACGAGAACGTGGGGGCCGGAGAAATCGCCCTGCCCGAAATGAACATGCACACCCAGGGCACGTGGTTCGCTCTACCTGATGAGCTGGTCGAGACGCTCGACAAGCGGCTGATCGGAGGGGCGCTTTCGGGCCTCGCGAATGTCCTTTTGAACATCGCTCCTTTGTTCCTAATGAGCGACAAGAGGGACCTGGGAGTGGCCGTCGAGGTTAGGTCCTCCCACGATGGGCGCCCCACTCTCTACTTGTACGACTCGTACCCGGGAGGAGTCGGCCTGGCGGAACGCTCCTTTCACCTACTGCCCCAACTGCTGAAGGCCGCTTCGGAAATGATAAGATCGTGTGGATGCAGCGACGGGTGCCCCGCCTGCGTGGGCCCCCCAGGCGAGTCCGGAGAAGGTACCAAGGGGCTTTGCCTGAAGATATTGCAGAGCGCCATTCCGATGGAGTGAAGTGGATTTGCCTGACAAGAGCATCATCGAGCGCTTAAGGGCGATGGTGAAAGCGATAGAATCGGGCGGCGGGGGGTCGTTGCCCGCTCCGCCCTGGGAGGATTTGCAGGATTCGCCCGCTTCGCCGGCACTGGGAGGCGTCGTGCACCCGGCCGCCGAGGTGGAGGTAGCCGAGGGCCAGGATTATATGGTTTTTCGCGCTCGTTACAAAAAGGGCGCCGCGATGTGGCTTCACCCGTGCCTGCCACAATCGCTCGAAGGTTTTCGCTCCCTCGAAATGGGCCTCGATAGCCTCGATGATTGGCTTTACCTCGACATTGAGACGACCGGGCTGCTTGGAGCGGCGACGCTCGCCTTTCTCGTCGGATTCGGTTTCTGGCAAGACGGCCACTTTCTTGTGACCCAGTACCTCTTGCTGAACAGAGAAGGCGAAGAATCCTTGCTCCAGACCATAAGAGATGTCCTTGAATCTTACCCCGTTCTTGTCACGTTCAACGGCAAGGCTTTCGACATGCCAGTCATCAACTCTAGGTTCGCCATGTCGGGCATGAAGCCGCCGGCAGGGCCCCGGACCCATCTCGATCTTCTTCATCTGGCGAGGAATATGGGAAGGCGGGTCCAGTACGGATACGGCCTTAAGGAATCGGTGAAACGCTTCGCGGGGGTGTCCCGTCAAGGGGATATCGCGGGCGCTCTCATCCCCGCCTTATACTTCATCTACGAGAGAGAGAACGATCCTTCTATCCTGGACCAGGTCATCAAGCACAACAGGCTGGATGTGCTCGATATGGTGTGCCTCTCACGCATCTTCGGGTCTATCGTCACCGCCGTTCCCGAAGATTGTCATGACCCCATGGCGCTCTCGGGGGCCGGCAAGCTTCACTACCGGAAGGGTAACCTCGCTTTGGCGCGTCGATGTCTTGAGAGCGCCGACAGGAGCGGAGGCTCTTCCCCTGACAAGCGGGCCTTGCTCGCGCAAGTGATGCGCAAACAAGGCGACTGGGACGGCGCCCGACGTATCTGGGAAGGCTCTGTTTCTTCGGGTCTTGCCACCGTCGAGGACTACTTGTGGTTGGCCCGGTACCACGAGTTGGCGGGCGACGGGTTGGCCAGGAGTCTCCAGATCGTAGACGAGGCTCTGGGGAAAAACGTGGGCGGCAACGAACCGCCCGCTTCTTTGATGAAACGAAAAGCCCGTCTTGAAAGACGGGTCCGCGCTCTCGCCAAGAGATCTAAGTTATAGCCTGCTCGCCTTCCTCATAGGTATTGATGACCCTCTGACCGTTTCTTCGCGAAAGGAGGAAGAATCCGCTATGGTCATTTACTTAAGACCCGGTTTCCGGAGGCGGGCGATAATCGTCGCTTCGGTCATCCTTGTGGCGCTCGGAGTCAGGCTAGCCATGCCGGTAGGGGAAAATCAGCCTACTGCGGCGAGAATCAGCCTGATACAACAAGTGCGCACCAATGCCCCTCTGGTCGGGCTTGCGGTCGACGTCACCACAGGCACGGCCGTCGAGATAACCGCCCTGATGACTGCCCTAGAAGGGCTCGGCGTCAAGGCGACGTGGTTTGTGAACGCCACCCTGGTCGAAGCGAACACCGACTTGATCAGGCAGATGGCCATACTCGGGCACGAGTTCGGGGTGAAGGGCACAGATGAAAAACCCATGAACAGATTGTCCGCGTTGGAGATCAAAGACCGCCTGGCAAGGTCCCGCAAGGCGCTGTCGGCGGCTTCTGTGGACGCCGCGCCTTTCTTTTTGCCCCCGGGAGGCAAGGCAAGCGACAACCTGGTGCAAACGGCGTTCGGAGAAGGGTTTCACGCGCTAAAGCCCCGTTTGTCGGCCACGTCGATGAAGGGCAAAGAGAAAGAGGCCGGGGAAAAACTCTCGGGGCAAGCGACGCCCGGAGATATCATCCTCATGAGGTTGGAGAAAAAGGGACCGGTACCAAAGGAAGTCTATCTACAGAGCCTTGCGACGCATCTTCTGGACCGGGGTTTGACCGTCACCACCCTTTCCGCGCTTGTGCGGAGCATCGAATAGTTCTAAAGGATCCCCGCGGAAACGAGCTTTCTCAAGATGGCGGAGATAAGCCTGATGAGGACCGCGACGGGGGTCCTTTTGTTTACCTCTTCCCCTGTCATGAGGGCGGTGCAGCCGGCAGGATGGTCCCCGAGGTAGGCGGTCGCCCGGCCCACGATGGTCCCA
Organism: uncultured Eubacteriales bacterium; assembly: GCA_964565305.1. Lineage (GTDB taxonomy): Bacteria > Bacillota > Sulfobacillia > Fermentithermobacillales > Fermentithermobacillaceae > DULO01. The sequence goes on from CAZMEF010000056.1 coordinate 4,010, forward strand.
GCGCGCACCGGCGCCCTGACGGGCTCTTGGACTTCTACCTCCAGTCGTAGCCTGTCGCGGTACTTAGGGACGCACGCGAACAAGTCGTAAACGCAAACGAGCGGGACCTCCGGCACAGGGGCGCCTTTTGTCCGGGAAGTTACCAGGGTTTCTCCCGCCTTTGCGAGTTGGGCGACGCGAAAGTTCCCGAAGCCGTACCCCAGCAACTCCGCGGCGTCGGCCCAGCGGTCCCCGCTGTCGAGAACTACGGCGAGAAGGCGCATGTCGTCTCTCGTCGCGGACGCGACCAGGCACTGTCCAGCGGACTCAGTGGTGCCCGTCTTGACGCCGTCCGCGCCCAGGTAAAGCCAGAGCAGACGATTTGTGTTGGCCAACTCGGTCTTCGCCCCGCTCCCCGCTTCGATGACGTCCTTTTCCTTGGTGGCGACAAGGTGTTTGAAGTAGGGCAATTTCAGACACGTTTTTGCGATCAGAGCCAGGTCGAACGCCGTTGTGTAGTGATTCGGGTCTGTGATCCCGTGCGGGTTGGCGAAGCGGGTATTGACCGCCCCCATCTCCTTCGCTCGCTGGTTCATCATGTCGAAAAAACCTTCCGCCGTTCCCCCCACATATTCCGCAAGAGCCCACGCGGCATCGTTCCCGGAGTTCAACATGAGCCCGTACAGCAGGTCTTCCACGCTGTAGATGTCGCCTTCGCGGAGGTACATGGATGAGCCGGGCTGCATAGAGGCCTCCCAGGAAACCTGGACCGAATCCTCCAACCTTCCCTGCTCCAATGTCAAAAGCGCCGTCATCATCTTCGTTATGCTAGCGGGATGCATTCGCTTGAAGGCGTTGTGCTGGTAAAGGAGCGAACCCGTGTGCCACTCCATGAGGAGCGCAGCCGCGCAATTCAGTTGTGGGTCCAAGAAGCAGGCGTCATCTAGATACAGCGTGGGAGCGACGGTCGCGGCCTGAGGGCAAAATCCGGAAAAGCAGATCAAAGAGGCTACCACGAGCGCGATTGTCGCCGTTCTGGAAAACTTAGTCGGGACCATCCACAGCACTTCCTCAACAGGACTACGAAGATCCTATTGAGGCGGGCACCGCCCTATGAAACCCTAAAGACCAGTTTCTTGACCGGGCCCAAGACGCCTCCCGGCCCCAAGTCCACCCCGTTCAGATTCAAGATGACGCACCAGGGCTTTCCGGCGAGGATTTCGATTTCACCCTCCGCTTCGAACTCAAGCGCCCCGCCGGGCAGAAGCGTGCCTTCGTACACGTTTTCGCCATCGGACAGGACCTGAAGCCAGCATTCCGAGTCTTCCTCGGAGAGTACGCTCAGGGCCAAAGAAAGCGAAGGAGCCTCACACTCCCAAACGGTCCTTTCCCTATTAGGGTCCGACCTTGTGACGGCAGGCAGGACAGGGGCGACAGGTTCTTCAGGCCCACCGGGTTCGGGCTGAACGGGTTGAGAAGGCTCGCCGGACTCCGATGGGTCCGGCTCGACGACGCCGGTTGGCGGAGTTTTGCCGCCGAGCACGCCTGATGAGATCAGGTAGTAGCCGCCCGCGACTAGAGCCAACGCCAAGAGGAACAAGAGAAGCGCCGAATTGCCACGTTTCCTCGCTTGTATCTGCCTGTGTTGGCGCAAAGCCCTGTAATCGGAATCGCTCCTTATGCTGGGCACCGCTGCTTTTCGTGAAGGGTCAGTCGCGGCGGGCGCCCGCGTTGCAGCGGATTCTTCACGGGACGCCTCCGGCGCGCCTTGCGGCGCCTCTTCTGGCGCGCGCGAAGCCGGCGATGCGGGAGTCGCTGCCATCGCATACGAGGGGATTCCGCTCTGGGTAGGCGCGCTCTGACGGCGCAACCTGTGGGGATCAACGGCTTCGGACTCGTCGAGCATCTCTTGGTAGGCCCTGGAATAAGCGAAGCCGTCCAGCCCCACGAAAGCAGCGTACGATTTCAAGAACCCCTTGAAGTACACCTTCCCCGGAGCGATAGAGTCGTCACCCTCTTCCACGGCCACAAGGTACCTTCGACGGATGAGCGTCTTGTCCCGAACGTCCTCGATGGACAACCCAAGACTCTCGCGCTTCGTGCGGATCGAGGCGCCCATTTCCTTCAGTTTTTGGGTCCTGGGGTCCATTTCAGAGCTCACGTTCTTGACCTCCTGCTCTCTACGGCCGGAGCCGGTTGATGGTTCTCGGGAAGGGTACGGCCTCTCTCAAGTGTTCCAGATGGCAAAGCCACGCGACCAACCTCTCAACGCCCATCCCAAAACCGCTGTGGATGACCCCACCGTAGCGGCGCAGGTCCAGGTACCATCCGTATTCGTCGGCGGGCAGTTTGTGCTCGTCGATCCTCGCCTTGAGCGTGTCGTAATCAGACATCCTCTGACTGCCGCCGATGATCTCGCCGTAGCCCTCCGGGGCCAGAAGATCTGACGCCAGGACCACTTCGGGGTTCTCGGGATCGGGTTCCATGTAGAACGCCTTCACCTTAGTCGGGTAGTGCGTGACGAAAAGCGGCTTCTTGTGCAAGGAAGCCAAGAACGTTTCTTGAGGCGAACCGAAGTCCTCGCCCCACTCTATTTCGACGCCTTCTTTTTGAAGGAGTTCCACGGCCTTGGTGTAGGTCATTCTCGGGAAAGGCGGCGCCACGCTTTCCAGGTCACGCGGGTCGCGGCCGACAAGAGTTAGGTCCGATCGGTGCAGTTCCAATACCTGTTTGATGATGTAGTATATCATCGCTTCTTCAAACTCCAACAGTTCCTCAAAATCCATGAAGGCAGCTTCCGGCTCAACCATCCAAAACTCTGTCAGATGCCGTCTTGTCTTTGATTTCTCGGCCCTGAAAGCGGGGCCGAAGCAATAGACTTTGCCAAGGGCCATGATGGCCGCTTCGTTGTAGAGCTGGCCGCTTTGGCTCAGGTACGCCTTTTCTCCGAAATACGGGGTGGAGAAAAGGGTGCTTGTCCCTTCGCAGGCCGAAGGGGTCAAGATCGGGGCCGTAACCTCGAAGAACCCCTCGCCGTCGAGGTAATCCCTGCACGCTTTCATGATAGTTGCCCTGATGGCGAGGATGGCCCTTTGGGTCGGAGTCCTGATCCAAAGGTGACGGTTATCCAGTAGAAAGTCCGCACCGTGCTCTTTCAGGGAGATGGGGTAATCGGGCAGGGCCGCGGCCACGATCTCGCACGATGACACCTGTATCTCGTAGCCGCCCGGAGCCCGGGAATCCTTTCTGGCGTCGCCTTCTACGATCATAGAGGATTCTTGATTCAGGCCGTCGAGCCTGGCGAACAGCTCATCGCCCACGCTCCCGCGCGAGACAACACACTGGATTACCCCTGTCCCGTCCCGCAACATGAGGAACATGATCTTGCCCGAGGAACGCTTGTTGTAAAGCCAGCCCTTAAGCCTGACTCTTTGGCCGTCATAGGCGCCGACCGAGGCGACCGTAGAATCGTTAACTCCAGTTTCCGAAGCCATGCCGCACCCTCCCTACTCCCGCTCAACACCGATATTTCGACATATGTCCTCTGTTGTCAAGGCATAGCAGGTCCTGAAAGTCCAGTTTCCGGGGATGCCGCCCTTTCCAGTCGGGAAAGGGCCTCTCCGAGCCTTTCCAACGCCTTGCCGTACGCGGCCCAGTCTCCTGCCCTCATGCTGTCCTGCGCTTCTTCCCAAAGGCGCGCTGCTTCGGCCACCAAAGCCGCCACTTCTGATTGCCCTTCCGGGGGAGCCTCTCCGGGTGTTCCCGGTCCTCCCGCCCCAAAGAGTTGCTCTAGCGCGTCATTAGTTGACGTGCCCATTACCACCTGTCCGGCGTAGTACATGAGCACCCTCTTAAGCTCAGGGATTTTGACTCGCTCCGCCTGGATATACAGCGGCTCCACATAAAGAATCGAATTCTTGATAGGAATCGACAGAAGGTTTCCCCTAATGACCTGGGACCCCGCCTGGCTCCACAGCGTAGTGCTTTGGGCGATGGCAGGATTCTGGGTGAAAAGGGATTCAACCTGCATGGGGCCCGGTATCAGGCGATCCTTTGGCAGGGTGAAAAGGATCATGTGCCCGTAATGCTCGGGGTCGCAGCGAGCACCTATCCACGCCGTCATGTTGGGCTTTCCGCGCGGAGTGAAAGGGGTTATGACGAGGTATTCCGGTTTGCTCTCTCCGGGAAGCGTCATGACCACGTAATACGGCTCCACTTTTCTCTCCGAACTTCCGTAAATCTCCTCAGGGAGCTCCCAGACGTCCTCCTTGTTGTAATAAACGTTTGGATCGGTCATGTGGTACGTGAGGAGCGCCCTCGATTGTATGACGAACATCTGCTCAGGAAACCTGACGTGAGAGAGGATCTCTTTGGGCATCTGATCGGCGGGCTTCAACAGCCCGGGAAAGATCTTTGAGTACGTCTCGGCGATGGGATCGGTGTCGTCAAACCTGTAGAAGTCGACAGTCCCGTTGTAGGCGTCTATGACGACTTTCACTGAGGCCCTTATGTAGTTCAGCGAAGTCACAGGGTCCGGCTGACTATAGGGGTAGTTCTTGGATACCGTATAGCCGTCGATCACCCAAAACAACCGCCCGCCGGCCAACACCATGTAAGGATCGGGATCATACATGAAGAAGGGGGCGATCGCCTGGACTCTCTCTATCAGATCGCGCCTTAGTATTACCCGGGAATCCTTCGAGATGGCGCCGGACACAAGGACCTGATAGTCGGCGAAGCGAAGCGCGAAGGCGAGCCGGGAGAGGGGATTTCGAAGCGGAATGCCCGCTTCTCCTTTGTAGAACGTTGGCTCGATGGCTTCTGTGTCCGTCCGGGGAAAGTCGAATTCGGGTTCCTTGGTGTTCACTATGATGTAATGATCGGTCATCTCGCCAAAGTAGATTTCGGGGCGCTGTACCTGTAACTCGGTCGGGCCCTTGGGAGGGATGTCGGAGAGATAGAAGGCCGGCATGCCCGCCCCCGTCAGTTCCGATGCCGGACTCATGACGACCCCATATCCGTGGGTGTACTTCAAGTGAAGGTTAACCCACGTCTTGGCATCCGAGGGCAACGCGTCTATGTCCATTTCCCGCGGCGAGAGCAGCACAAGCCTGTAGTTGCCCCCCACGGTGTACCTGTCCACATCGACGTCGTTGAAAGTGTAATAAGAGCGTATCTCCTGCACCTGCGTGTAGGTGTCTTTCAGCACCCTGTAATCCCAAAGCCTGAAGTTCCTCACCGTATCGGGGTTAGCCCTGACGTCTTCGATGGTCAAGTTCTGCGCGTCCGGAAACGGGACAGTCTCGATGGTGTCCAGCCCGAAGGCGTTCCTTGTGAAGTT
>CAZMEF010000057.1:0-9195 GCA_964565305.1 uncultured Eubacteriales bacterium
TGCTATGGCTGCCCTGCGAGGTGTCCTGGAACGACAAGAAGGGTGCCGGTATTGCGATTGGATTGACATCACCCGGGCACATGAGGACGAGGACGGGCCGCAAAACTACTGCCGGGTGTGCGGTCGGGATTTGCGTGTCCCGGAAACTGCACAGAAAACAGGACAGGAGGCAAAGACATGAGCGACACGAGATACCCTACTCGGATGCACGAGATACTTGGCGTTGAGCCGTATGAGGTTTTTGAGATAAAGGGATGCGGGAGCAAGTATCGCATAAATGAGCTCGGATACATGGATTGGATTAATGAAAATGGCGCATGGGAAACCGCGTATCGCTCAACATATTACGCGGTTTACGAAGCAATAAACAACGGAATTATCCGAAAGCACTCCCTGACCAATGAGCAGAAACGTTACCTAAAGGCTCTGCTTTCACTTGGCTTCAAATGGATAGAAACGCACAACGACCAAGTAAACCCGACAGTATGGGCAAACTACGACCCAGCCACTCAAACATATCAGAACGACTATCAGGTTTTGACATATCGGATTTATAGGGTTTTGCGTGATGTGCTTGATGCCAGCCAGTCTCCTCTGAATATTGAACAGGCCCTCAAGGACGCTGGCGTGGAGGTGGAGGAATGACCTACCTACGGGATGCACTCTACGTTTTCGGTGCATTGGTTGTGATTTGGCTGATTATCATCGGGATTGTCACCGCCGTGTCGAGCGTGGCCGATTGGATAAAGTACCGGCTTCGCAGGGAGATACTGGACGTTGTACTGCGAGAGATACACAAGCATCAAAGCGGGGAGGAAGAGGCAAATGAAAAAGGATGAGGCCGATAAGGTGATGTACTACACTCACCAGTTCTTGAAGCAAAGCGGGAAAGAGGAGCTGGCCCAAGAGTTCTACAGAGTTTGGACAACCGTCCAAGGCAATTGGAATGACAATCCCATCGAGCAAAAGACCCCGATTACAGTTGGCATCCCCACCCCGCACATCTGCCCCCTGTGCAGGGGCGAAGGCTTGAAGTGGGACAGCACAGGGTGGTCGTCGGCAAGGAGTGTCTGCAACGGGTGCAACGGGCGAGGGATTGTGTTCGGATGAAAAAGGACGAGGCCGTTGACATCCTTAAGAAAGAGCTCGCGCTGGTAATGCGACACGACAGCGAGAAGGCCGTTCAAAGCGCTTTGGTAATGGCAATCCGGGAGTTAGAGAAGGGGATTCCTCCGCATCCCGGGGGCCGGGTGCGTTGCCGGTGCGGGATGGATTCCGTTGTTGAGTCCGAGCTCTTCCGGAAAGAAAACAAGATGACGTGGAGGATTACCTGCGAGTCAGGGCACATAAAAACGATGTGGTGCTATTCGCCGGAAGATGCCGCCAAGCAATGGAAAATAGTGATGGGATAACCTGAAAGGGGTGACAGCGGTGTTCAAGCAGAGGAGCGATAAAGAAAAGAAGAACGCGTCGATGGTGCTCCGGAAGTTCTTGACCGGTGTGTTGAACGGTGGTTGCTCCGTCGAACACGATAGTTTTGTGTTGGCCTTAGAGATTGCCATTGATGCCCTCGACGCTCCTAACCCATGCGATAACTGCGTTGGCCCTGCTCTGGCGATTTCCCGGGGCATTGCCGATATGAGAGTGATGAAGGAGGGCGATTATGCGCGACCAACAAGAGACGATGTTCCCGGGCCTCACACCTCCGGAGCCAAAGCGTAAGGGCAGATTGCCATTCGAGAAGCCTTGGGTGATGTTTGGCTACGGCCCTCCCGGGAAAACGTGCAAGACCTGCGAGCACCACTATACCTACACGGCAAACCGCACTTGGCATAAATGCGCGATGTGGCATCAAAGCAGTTCATCGGCCACGGACATCCGGGTATCGTGGCCTGCCTGCGGAAAGTACGAGGAGGAAAAGGAATGAGCAGTAACCCCAAGACCATGAACCTTGAGCAATTCAAGGAGGCGCTGTCCAGCGACGCGCAGAAGCGGTGCAACCAGCTCTCCGAGACCGTCCGGGAGCTTCAGGGCAACGTCCGTATGCTGAACGATGTGATTGCCATTAAGAACAAGGCCGTCCACCAACTGCAAAACCGGTGCTTTGCGCAGACTCGGGGTTCGCTCTGTCCGTTTTGCGGCTTCTATGACGAGTGCACCTCGAGGATTTACGAAAGCAAGGACAGGGAAAAACGCGCGTAGTTTAGCGCTGAATGACAATAAAAAAAGCAGAAGCGGGAGTGTTGAACGAGTTATGGAGTTAGAAGGACTTGTGTTGGCGGTTCAGGAATGGGCAAGGGAGCGACACCTCAACAAAGCAAGTTACACGATGCAAGCGCTGAAACTCACCGAGGAGGTAGGCGAGCTGGCCGCTGGGATTGTACGACACAGCGGCCCCGACATCGTGGATGCCATCGGTGACATAACCGTAGTGCTTATCGTGCTCTGTGAGCAAATCGGGGTTCCTTTTGATAAATGCCTCAATCTCGCGTACCAATCAATCAAAAACCGCACGGGCCGGATTGTTGACGGGGTGTTCGTAAAGACCGAGGACTTGGACGGTTCCCGGGGAACGGGGGGCATCGGGTTTTGATAAAAGAGCACGTGGACGGAATGATGGAGAGATACCTCGAGCACTCGGCCCGGTGCGCGTATCTTGACGGTCGTATCACCGAGGTCGCCCGGGCCATCCAAAAGGCGCAAAGCGAGACCGTGGAGGACATGATTTCCATTACCGCCCGGATGACAGGGATGCCGGGGGCGCAGGAAGGCACAAGCGACCCCACGGGCCGGGTGGGCCTGCTCGTTGCAAGCGGCCATAAGACACCGCACGTGGTTGAGCTGGAGGCCGAGCTCGATGAGCTTATCCGGGAGCACGAGCAAAAGAGCGTCACCGTTATCTTTGTGGACGCTTGGCTAAAGGTGCTGGACGATAAGGAGCTCTTTGTCATTAAAAAAAAGACCATCGGTGGTCTGTCGTGGAAACAACTCTGTTTTCAGTTCCGGAACACATACGGCGACGAGTACTCCCAACAGGGGCTCCGGAAGATACGCGATACCGCAATGGACAAGATTTACCGGGTCGCGGAATAAAGAAATGAAAAAGGAGAGGATTGTGGGCGCGTGAAATTGATGCCTGCTTTTTGCTACCATCTATCGACGGTATTGCACCAACTAAGCGCCAGCTGTCCTCTCCCCGGGAGATGGGCCAAGGCTCGGGAAAACCTTGACTGCAGTGATTATACCACAGCCTCCACAAGGCCCACAACTACCCCCGAAACATAACTTTAGGTCGGTTTGAATAGGCAAACACGGAAAGTGTAGGGTTAGTTGCTATTTACAGGCTTTCGCCGAAGTGGTATAATATACTCGGCAGAAGTGAACCTTGGGGGAACCAACGGAGGGGGCGAGAGAACCGCCTCCTTTTTATTTTGCCATCCCCCGGAAGGACAAAGAAGGTCAAATCGCAAGAACCGTGAGAAAGGGTGGGTGAAAGAAAAGCCGTGAGTGAGGCCGTGAAAGCAAGGATTGAGTACATCGAGATAGGGTTGATAAAGCCGTACCAGAAGAACCCCCGCAAAATCCCGCAGAAAGCCATCGACGTGGTCGTGGAGAGCATTCGGGAGTTCGGGTTCAAGGTGCCGGTCGTCGTGGACAAGAACCACGTAATCGTGGCCGGACACACCCGCCTGAAGGCGGCGCAGGCGCTGGGCATGACCGAGGTGCCATGCATCATCGCCAGCGAGCTAACTCCCCAGCAAATCAAAGCGTTCCGCTTGGCAGAGAACAAGACCCATGAGCTGGCCGAGTGGGACACCGACCTGATGTTGGAAGAGCTCGACGGGATAATGGAAATCGACATGGGCCTGTTTGGGTTTGAGTTCGAGGAGGAACCCCCGGTGGCCGTGGACGATGACTTCGATGTGGACGCAATCCTTGACGAGATTGAGACCCCGGTTGTCCAACTCGGCGATGTGTGGAGGCTCGGGCCTCACCGCCTTATCTGCGGCGACAGCACCGACCCGGAGACCGTGGTGCGCCTGATGAATGGCAATCTGTGCGAGATGGCCTTCACTGACCCTCCGTGGAACGTTAACTACGGAGCGACCGACCACCCGTCGTGGAAACAGCGCTCTATCATGAACGACAGTATGAGCGCCGAGGACTTCAAGGTGTTCTTGGATAAATCCTTTGCCCGGCTCTCCGAGGCCCTGCTCCCCGGCGGCATGACCTACGTCGTGATGTCCGCACAGGAATGGGGCTCCAATATGCAAGCGTTGGAGGAGGCAGGTTTCCATTGGTCGTCCACGGTCATTTGGAATAAAGACCGCATCGTGCTCTCGCGCAAGGATTATCACACGAAGTACGAGCCGATTTGGTACGGCTGGAAAGAAGGGGCCGCAAGGCTCGCGCCCCTCGAGGACAGAAAGCAATCCGACGTGTGGGATTTCGAGCGCCCCTCCAAATCCGAGGAGCACCCCACGATGAAGCCCATCCCGCTGGTCGCCAAGGCCATCGAGAACAGCTCCAAGAATGGCAATAACGTCGTCGACCTCTTCGGGGGCTCCGGCACCACCCTGATGGCCGCAGAGCAATTGGGCCGCGTCTGCTATATGTCTGAGTTAGACCCAAAGTATGCCCAAGTCATCCTCCAGCGATATATAAACCTCTTTGACAAGGAGGACGAGGTCTTCCGTATTGAAAATGACGGCTCCGAGACACCGTGGAGCGAGGTAAAGGACGCAATGCTATGAGACTGTACAGCAACGAGATAGTTTTCCGGGGCCACCCCGATAAGGTCTGCGACCAAATAAGCGACGCAATCCTTGATGCGTACCTGTCGCACGACCAGCACAGCAGGTGCGGGATTGAGACGATGGGCGGTAAGGGCAAGGTCTTTATCACCGGCGAGGTCACCTCCCGCGCAATCGTGGATGTCGTGGGAGTGGCCCGGCGCGTCCTCCGGGACGTTGGCTACCCCGCTGATGCGCTGAAGATTGTCAACAACCTCGGTCATCAAAGCCCGGACATCGCTCTCGGCACCAACGACACCGTGGGCGGGGCCGGGGACAACGGCATGATGTTTGGCTTCGCCACCAACGAGACCTCGCGCCTCCTGCCCAAAGCAATGGTAATCCTGCAGGAGTTCTCGAGGTTCTACGATAAGCTTCGCCAAAGCGACCGCAGGTTCCTCCCGGACGGCAAGGCCCAAATTACCGGGATGTACGACAGCGATATGCGGCTGAAGGCCATCAAGACCGCAACCATCTGCTACCAGAACACCGAGCGCGACCGCAAGGCCACCGACAGCATAATGATAAAGGCCTTTGAGGCGATTGCGCTGGACTACGGCGTAGCCGTCGACCGGTTCTACGTGAACCCCACCGGGCGCTTCGAGGTGGGCGGCTTTGATGGCGACGCTGGCCTAACCGGGCGCAAGATTGTGGTGGACACCTACCACTCCTTTGCCAAGGTTGGAGGCGGGGCATTCTCGGGCAAAGACCCGACCAAGGTCGACCGTAGCGGTGCGTACAAGGCCCGGGAGATTGCCAAAAGCATCGTCACCTGCGGCCTTGCCGACTGGTGCCAAGTTCAGCTCTCCTACGCCATCGGCGTGGCCTTCCCGCTGGCCATCTATATCGACACCAACATCGGCACGATTGAGCCATCGCTCGGGATGTTCGAGGACTGTCAGCCACGCAATATTATCAAAGACCTCGGGTTGCTCACCCGCAACTACGAGGAGACCGCACGGTTCGGGCACTTCGTTTGAGGCCGTTCCCCGTGGTTGGTTTTGTTTACCGGGAAGGGAGGTGACCACGAATGGCAAAGAGCAATAATTTGAGGCCACCCTTTGGCGAGGGGGGAACCCCGGATGAAGCCCGGGAGCTTGGGAAGATGGGCGGCATCAAATCCGGCGAGGTGCGCAGGCGCAAATCCGCGATGAAAGATATCGCTCAGATGGTGCTGGGCCTCAAGCCAAACATCACGCAGGGCGCTAAGCTCCAGCTCAAGCAAATGGGTATTGATGAGCGCGACCTGACAACGCAGACCGTCGCCTTGGTGAAGATTTTGGAAAAGGCGATGAAGGGCGATGTCCAAGCGATGCAGTTCATCCGGGACACCGCAGGCCAAAAGCCCACCGATAAGCTGGACGTGGTGCAGACCACCAACGTCAAGACCAAAGTGAAAATCAACGTCATAGGCTTGGATGTGGACGACGATGAGCCAGAGCAAGAGTAAAGACGCTGTAGCCGTCAAGGACGCTGAGGTTGAGGTTGAGGTCGAGATTGATATCCAGCCCACAGCCTACAACCCCGTGTACGGGCCGTTCTACAAGAAGGACAAGCGCCTGCAGATTTTCTTTGGCGGCTCCTCCTCCGGCAAATCGTACTTCCTCGCATCCCGGGCCGTGCTGGATTTGCTGTCCGGCCGCAACTACCTCGTTTGCCGTAGCGTCGCAGGCACCCTGCGCGGCTCGTGCTGGAACGAGGTGAACAAGGCTATTTCCACTATGGGCGTGGCCGAGTATTTCAGCGTCCAAAAGACAGCGATGATAATCACCTGCAACATCAACGGAGCGCAGGCCATCTTCGCCGGTTTGGACGACGTAGAAAAGATTAAATCCATCACCCCGGCAAATGGTGTCCTCACCGACATTTGGGTGGAGGAGGCCACGGAGATTGCCCGGAAGGACTACAAGCAACTTGAGAAGCGCCTGCGCGGTAAGGCCGAGCACAGCAAGCGCATCACTTTGTCATTCAACCCCATCAGCAAGGAGCATTGGATTTACAAGGAGTTCTTTGGCGATTGGGACGACACCAAGACCAAGTACGAGGACGAGAACGCGGTCATCCTAAAGACCACCTACAAGGACAACAAGTACCTGATGCCCGAGGATATATACCGGCTCGAGCATGAAAAAGACGAGTATTACCGGGACGTTTACACCTTCGGAAACTGGGGTGTGCTGGGCGGCTCCATCCTCAAAAACTACAAACGGCACGAGTTTGACACCGGGGAGTACGCCTTCGATGCAATGGCAATCGGCGCTGACTGGGGCTACAACCACGCCACGGCCATACTGTTGCTGGGCATCAAGGACGGCGAGATTTATATCTGCCGGGAAATCTACGAGAAGGAAAAGCGCCAGCAGGAGATTATCGACATCGCCGAGACCGAGCGCCTCCCCAAGCACCTGTTCATGTGGTGCGACAGCGCGACCCCGGAGGCCATCCAGCAATGGCGGTATGCCGGGTATCGGTCAAGGCCAGTTGAAAAAGAGAAGGGGTCTATCCAATCCCAAATCCGCTGGCTTCAGGACAGAACAATCCACATCCACCCTTCCTGCACTAACACCTTCCTCGAGATACAGCAATGGCAATGGGCGCAGGACAGGCGCACAAACGCTTTCGAGGACGTGCCACAGGAGGGCGGGGACGACGCGATGGCCGCATTGAGGTACGGCATCGAGGGCTGGCGCAAGAAGCGCCGGTTCAATACGAAAGATACAGGAGGCGCGGACGAGTGAAATGAGCGAGAGAAGCAAACGGGCGGCTCCGGGCCGCAGGGGAAATGCCAAATCAATTCGTTCTGCCTCAAACAGACGGATTATCAAGAAGGTGTCAGACCGCGAGCTACGGTCGGTGCGCGACGGCTACAACAACGTCATCGCCAAGCTCGGGAACAACGAGGCCAACGCGCTGTCAACGTCCTATTACAACAGCTCAAGGTTGTCCACGCGTTGGCAGGAGCTCACGGTGATGTACCGGGAGGGCTGGCTCACAAAGAAAATCATCGACATCCCGGCTGAGGACATGACCAAGGCATGGATAAGCTTTGACACCCAAATGGAGCAGGATGCTGTCCGGCGCATAGAGCGCGAGATGCGTCAGTTCCGGGTGCAAAAGAAGATGACCGAGGCCCTGCGCTGGAGCCGACTGTACGGCGGCTCGCTGGCGATTATCCTTATTGAGGGCGAAGAGGATATGATGGACAAGCCCCTCGACCTCGTGCTGGTGATGCCGGGCACGTTCCGGGGCCTGATTGTCAAAGACCGCTGGGACGAGGTTTCCCCGAGCATGGAGCTTGTCACGGACATGATGGATGCCGACTACGGTTTTCCAAAGTACTACGATATCGGCAACCTCACCGCTGACGCAGAGAGCACCGGAACCATCCGGGTGCACCACTCGCGCGTTATCCGATTGGTGGGGCGCGAGCTCCCGCACTCGGAGGAAGAGGCCGAGATGTACTGGGGGGCCTCCGAGCTCGAGCACGTGTTCGACGAGCTGAACAAGCGCAACGCCACAAGCGCTAACATCGCGCAGTTGGTGTTTCAGGCCAACCTGCGCGTCTTGAAAATGAGCGACCTCGGGCAGTTGCTGGCGATGTCGGACGAGCGCACCCAGCGCGAGCTTTATCAAACAATCCAAGCGCAGAACATGCTGATGACCTCCTTTGGGATGCAGGTGATGGACTCGGCAGACAACTTCGAGACGCACCCGTACTCCTTTGCGGGGCTGAACGATATCTATCAGTCATTCCAATCCGACATCGCAGGCGCGGCAGAGATACCGGCCACTAAGCTGTTCGGGAAAAGCCCGGACGGCATGAACAGCACCGGCGAGAGCGACCTCACCAACTACTACGATTCCATCCGGCAGAAGCAGGAAAACGTGCTCCGGCCCGGGTTGGAAAAGTTGCTCCCGGTAGTGTGCGTTTCCGCGCTGGGCGTTGTTCCCGACGACATCGAGATTGTGTTCGAGCCGGTGGAGAGCACCACAGATGCCCAACGCGCCGGGCTTGCCACGCAGGTGGTTAGCACCATCAGTGGTCTTTTCCAAGCCGACCTCTACAGCAAACCTATGGCCCTGAACGAGCTCAGGAAGGCCTCCTATGTCACCGGCATCGGCTCTGTCATCACGGACGAGGACATTGAAAAAGCCGAGAAAGAAGCCGAGCTGATGGCCGAGCAAAACGCGATGGGCGGGATGATGGGAGGCATGATGCCCGGGATGCCGGGCGCTGGAGGTGGCCCACAGCCCGGACAACCCGCACAGGCGCAGGGGCCGGAGCAGGCCGAGGCATTTCCAAAAGCACCCGGAGCGCCCGAGGAGCAACAGGCCGAGGACGCTTTAGGGGACGAGAAAAGCGTGGCCATTCAAGGCATCCGGGACAGAATAGATTCTATTG
>CAZMEF010000058.1:0-5604 GCA_964565305.1 uncultured Eubacteriales bacterium
CATGGCGCAAGGTACAGGCTCGACCGATGTGGGCGATGTCAGCTGGATCGTTCCGACGGTGCAGATGTCAGCGGCCACTGTGCCCTTGGGGTGCCCGGGACACTCTTGGCAGAATTGCGCTTCGTCCGGAAGTTCCATCGGCTTAAAAGGCTTGCTCGTGGCCACCAAAACCATGGCGCTTTGCGGGCAGGAGTTAATCTTGCATCCGGACGAGATCACCAAGGCCAAGACCGAGTTCGACGAGAAGACGAAGGACGCTCCCTATAAGTGTCCTTTCCCGAAGGGTCGCGCCTTCCCGCTCGACGAGTTCTTCAAGTAGCCGGTAGCATTGTTTTCCGACGCCGGGTATGCGATCCGGGAACTCCCTGGGATACTAACGGAAGGCGAGCGCTAGATTCCCGGGAGGTTTTGCGAAAGTGAGCGAGGTTTCGGGCCGCGATGAGCCCAACAGGCTTTTCAATGAGAAGTCACCTTACCTGCTTCAACACGCGCGAAACCCGGTTGATTGGCACGTATGGGGAGAGGAGGCCTTCGCTTTGGCGGAGACCTCCGACAGACCTCTTTTTATCAGCATAGGCTACAGCACGTGTCATTGGTGCCACGTCATGGCGCGAGAGTCCTTCGAGGACCGGGAAGTAGCAGAGATCCTTAACCGCGACTTCGTCCCCATCAAGGTGGACAGAGAAGAACGTCCCGATGTCGATCACATCTACATGAAAGCTTGCCAACTGATGACCGGAAGCGGCGGCTGGCCCCTGACGGTCATCGCCACTCCAGATCGGAAACCGTTTTTCGCTGGCACCTATTTTCCGAAAACGTCGAGGTTCGGCCTTCCGGGTCTCCTGAATGTCCTGGAAGTCGTGGGCGGGGGCTGGAAGACTGACAAGGCGAAGATAGTATCGCAAGCCGAGAAGATCTACGCTTCTCTGGCCAAGCCGGACCCGGAGCGCGCGGCCGCTGAAGCGGCGATGGGTTTTGCGGGATCGCGAGACGCGTTGCTCAAGTCGGCTTTTGAGTCCTACCGCTCCATCTTTGATGAGAAGAACGGCGGCTTCGGTATGGCGCCCAAATTTCCCGCGCCCCACAATCTTATGTTCTTGCTGCGGCACTGGAAGCGCACCGGCGATAAAAGGGCTCTCGAAATGGTGGAAAAGACAGTTCGGGGTATGTACGCGGGCGGTCTTTACGACCACCTGGGGTTCGGGTTCTTCCGCTATTCCACCGACGCGACCTGGACGGTTCCCCACTTTGAGAAGATGCTCTACGACAACGCGCTCATGCTTCGCGTCCTTGTTGAGCTCTGGCAAGCTTCGAAAAGGGATACCTACAAGGACATGGCGTTTGAGGTTGCGTCGTTCATCCGCGATGAGATGACGGCCCCCGAAGGAGCTTTCATGGCCGCCATTGACGCCGAGTCGGAAGGCGAGGAAGGGCGCTACTACGTTTGGAAACCTTCCGATACGCTTGACGCCCTCGGGGAAGACGATGCGGACGTGTTTAACCGTCGGTTTGGCATCCCTTCGATTGGGAAGGGGCCTGTCGCAGGGCGGTGGGTGCCGCGCTTGGATCTGGCGCTGGAATCGTTGACCGAACGCGGCCCTACAGAGGAGAGAATTCGCAGGAAGGCTCTCGCGGCCAGAGAAGCTCGGCCTAAGCCCGCGAAAGACGATAAGATCCTCACGGCGTGGAACGGCCTGGCCATCGCTTCGTTAGCGAAGGCGTACACTGCGTTCCGGGACGGGACGCATTTGGATATGGCCGAGACGGCCTACAAGTTCATTCGCGACCATCTAGTTGACGGTGACGTGGTTTACGCCAGATACCGCGACGGAGAGGTTGCCCACAGGGGGTATCTCGACGATTACGCGTTTTCCCTTTGGGCCGTTCTGGAGCTGTACCAGGCCACCTTCAACGCGGTCTATTTGGACCAAGGTCTGACGTTGGCGAACGCTATGATCGAGCGATTCCACGTTACCCAAGACGGTGAGTCGGCGTTCTACATGACAGAGAGTCACGGTGCGGATCTTCTCATCCGTCCGAGGGAGACGTACGATGGCGCCATCCCTTCGGGTAACTCAGTAGCCGTCTACTGTCTGTTTCGCTTGTCCCACCTTTTTGGAACGGAACGCTTCGAAGAGATCGCGTCTTCGGTTCTGTCATCAACACAGGAAGTTCGCGAGTCGCCGTCCGCCCACGGGTTGATGCTATGCGCGGTCAACTATGCCGGCGAGGCGCGGGACATAGTGTTGAACGCCGGTAAGGATGATCCTATGGCAGAGCCCATGATCGGCTACGTGCGAAGTCTGTTCTTACCCGACGCTCAATTGGTGTACGCGGGCGATAGGGATGCGTCGGTTCCACAAGAGGAAGAACGTTTCTCGATCACAATGTGCAAACATCGGGCCTGCGGCCCGCCCATATACACTATGCAGGACCTTCAACTGGCCCTGATGACGCCTTCGCGGGACGTACCGCCAAGTTGCCCATCCTAAAGGCCACTCTTTGTGCCAACGCGCCCAAGGCCGCTCTGGCCCCACTGTGGGGAAGTAACTCAAGTCTGGATCTGGCCGAGAGAGCCAGATCTCTCGCCCTGTCCCGGGCTGAATCCATGTAGCCTTCTGAGATCAGGCCGTCCCGCACTATGGCAACCAGATCGTCGCTGACGGCTCTTTTCTCAAACGCGTTGGATATGAGGGGGCCTAACTCGCCGCCCATCGCGAGAATCGTGGGTAACGTGAGCAAGCCTCTCTTTAGGTCATTACACGGTTGTTTCCCGCAGGTGGCGACGTCCCCGGTGAAGTCGAGGACATCATCTGCCATTTGGAAAGCGCAACCGAGTTCTATTCCGAATCGGAGGAGCGTGTTTTCGACTTCTTCGCCCGCGCCGGCCAAAACTGCCCCTGCCTGGCATGCGACGCCCATCAGTGCGGCGGTTTTCTTGCATATGTAGGATGAATATTCTTGCTGTGTAACATTGGGATCGAAGAGTCTCTCATCCTGATACGTTTCTCCTTCGCAGGTGAGTTCAATGGCTTGGTTGAAAAGCGACGCGAACGAGTAACGCGGATACCGCAGTGCTATCTTGTTAGCCCGCGTGAAAAGGTAGTCTCCGGCCAGAACAGCACTGTGGATCCCCCAAAGCATATGGACAGTGGGCTTGCCTCGTCTTTTTTCGGCACGATCGATTATGTCGTCGTGAACGAGCGAGGCCATGTGGATGAGTTCTACGGCTGCCGCGATCTCAAGCACGGCCTCACGGTCCGCCATTGTGGAAGAGGCGCCACCGGAACTGCCCGCCGCATACGGACTTGTCACACCACACGCTTCATACGCAAGGACGGTCAGCCTGGGCCGTATGCGTTTGCCGGGCGTGCTACACAGGTACTCCATTGCGGGCGTGAGAGGACCCGCGTCGTTGAGATTTCGGGCTATCGCACTCTCCAAAGAAGACATGAGATCTGTGTCTTGTAGTGCGTCAGTTGAGGCAGGCACGTTGACGCTCGTTTGAATCACCCTTCGCCACGTCAGATTCCCGTCACCTGATCCGATGGCTCTCCGGGTCAGGGCCGACTGTCCGGTTCAGTATGCCCTCGCGCCGAAAAAAGCTCAAAAAGGTATTGCGCTGCCCCGGGTTGTTTGCTAGAATCCGTCCAATACCCAATTATGGGTTGGTTGTCTCAAGGAAGGGTACCTGAGGGTTCCGTTCCGGCCAGTGGGTAATGGGGCCGGAGGGCTGGACCGAGCGGTACCGGCTTAATCAAGCACACCGTGGGTATAAAAGACCCGTGCGGCAAGTTCCTTGCACCGTCTGAAGCGACGGGTCGCAGATCTGCCGCGCGGGTTTTTCGTTTGCGGCATGACACGGGACAACAGGGAGGGAGGTGATAGAAGTGGGGATTACGGGGATTACGGACAGACCGAGGAGTGCGATGAGCGCAAGCACTTCGGGAATCTCGGCGGACCTTGCTGTGGTTGGCACCCTGGCGAAAGATGGGAGTGCCGCGCTTTGCACCCGGCTAGGGAATCAGGACCGGCCATAGAGGCCGCCGCATTCACGCTACCGGTCAAGAAGCCTGCTACCGTGCCGTATGAGGCGCATCGCGCCTTTCGCGCGGCTTCCTCTTCCATCATTTCGCCTCGTCTAGACTGACATTTCACCCGCGCTTCACTTTGTGTTGGAGCCGGGCTTGGGTCGGAGCACCCAATAGACAGCCTAAGTGGGGTGGATAGATTGGATAGCAATAATGCCGCTATGTATTTGCTTGTTGCCTTTACGCTCATAAGCCTTTACGCAATGCGAAGAACTTCTCACGGCCCTGGCATTAACATAAGGCGCGTGCCCGGGCTGGACGCCATCGACGAGGCCATCGGGCGAGCCACTGAAATGGGGCGGACCTCCCTTTTCGTCATCCCGGGGGGAGCCTTTGACGCCCAGGCTTTCGCGGCGTTTGACATCCTAAGTCATGTGGCCAAAAGGGCAGCCAGATACGATTCAAAAATCCTTGTGGTAAACGCTCTCCCAGAGGCGCATGCCATCGCGTCGGAAGTGGTGCGCCAGGCGTATCTTTCCGAAGGCAAGGACAAGTCTTACACGTCCGAGTCCATGCGCTTTCTGTCCGGAGGGTTCACTGCCGGCGTGCTCGGGATATATGACCGCGAGCCCATCGGCGCGAATTTCCTTTTTGGCTCCTTCTTCTTTGAGAGCCTCACCCTTGCGGAAGCCGGTCAAAGGACCGGAGCCATTCAAGTTTCGGGAACCGCCAACACCCATCAGTTGCCTTTCTTGGTGGCGGCTTGCGACTACACACTGATCGGTGAGGAAATATACGCCGCGGGCACTTACCTTTCCCGAAACGAGGCCCAGATAGGAAGTCTGGTGGCTCAGGAAGCCGGGAAATACCTCAGCATCGCCGCCATGCTTGCCGGCAGTCTCTTCTTCACGGTCAGGGCCTTCGCCACCAAAGGGGGGCGATGACGGTGAAAAAAACCGCTCCTTTGCTTGCGAGTTTTCTCGCCGGGGCCATCGTGTTGGCCAAGTATTTCCTACCGCAAAACGCCGCGCTTTCGGCGCTCGGAACCGATGTCGTGAACTGGCGAACCATAGTCGCCGCGTTCGCGTTGGGGCTGGGAGCCGTGAATCTTGTCGGCACTCACGTCAAACGGATCGGGCGCAAAGAAAAGAACTGGGACGCAAGTTTGGTCCTGATCGCTTCACTTGCCTTCTTCACAGTTGTGGGCCTCGGTGTGGGGACGAATTCCGGCCCGTACAAATGGGGTTTTGACTACCTCTACCAACCCATATACTCGGGGATCTCGGCGCTGTTGGCCTTCATGATTACCTCCGCGTCTTACAGGTCGTTTAGGTTCAAGAACTGGCAGTCCAGCGTACTGATGCTGGGCGCCATCGTCGTCATGCTCGGGCAGGTCGGAGTGGGCAAGGCCTTGTTTGCGTGGCTTCCCGATTTCTCCGCGTGGATCATGGCGGTGCCGAACACCGCGGCAATCTGGCTGCGGGTGAAGGTGGACATCAGCAGCCCCAGCGCGGTGGCGCAGCCCAGGTAGAGCACGGCGCCAAGCAGCAGGGTCAGCGGGCTGCCCTTGAGC
>CAZMEF010000058.1:5614-9159 GCA_964565305.1 uncultured Eubacteriales bacterium
GCGTGTGATGCTCGGGCTGGAACGCGGGTACCAAGGAGGCGGGCAGCCATGAAAGGTTCTTGGCACGGGGCCGTCCAAAGCATCCCTAAGCCTGTCATCTATGTGACGCTTGTTATCGTTTTCCTTATCCCCCTCGTCCGTCCTATGGGTCTGCCGCTGGTTTTCAGCGACAACACCAAGGCCGCGTACAACTTGATAGACGCGATACCGGAGGGTTCTATCATCTTTCACTCCATCGCGTTCAATCCCGCCGTGGACGCGGAGAATTGGCCGCAGATGCTGGCCTTGACTAGGCACTGCATGAGAAATGGCCTCAAGATCATCTTCTACCCGGTTATGCAGGAAGGCGGGATGTACGCGGAGAGGATCCGGCAGGTTTACGCCGCAGAAGGCAACTACGAGTATGGCAGGGATTACGCCATACTGCCCTTCAAAGCCGGCGGTGAGAGTGCCGTCGCGGGACTCAAGGACTTTTGGTCCTTCATGCCCGAGGACGCCGACGGGACGCCTCTACAAAACTTGCCGTTGTTCGGCAGTTTCAGGGACATGAGGGATGTGGCGGCTGTCCTTGCGTCCACCGGAGGGCAGGACGGACTGTTCTACGTAAGCCACATTCAGGCGACGTACAAAATCCCGGTCATCATAGCCGGGACCGCACCTGTGCTGCCATTCATCGGTCCGTATCTTGCCTCGGGGCAAGTCGCGGGCGCCTTGATAGGATTGTCCGGCGCAGCCGAGTACGAATCCCTCGCGGGGGTGCCGGGAATAGCCACAGGGGCGATGGATGCCCAATCCATGGGTCATCTTTTGATCGTCGCTTTGGTGGCCTTGGGCAACGTGGGCTATTTGTACGAGAGGAAGATTGCCCCGGGGAAGTCCAATGGGCGGGGCAAAGGTCGAAACGGGAACGGGCGTCAGGACGGGGAGCCTGCAGATAACGGAGGCGAGCGAGATGGCAGATAGGGTCGGGATGTACGTGTCAGCGCTTCTACTGGTGGCCTGCTTCAGCTATCTCTTCAAAGAGAACAGGCTTTTCACCTACGTTGAGCACCTTTACGTGGGATTTGCCGCTTCCCAGGCGCTGATCTTGGGATGGTCAAACATCAGACAGATGGGGATCGCTCCTCTAGCGGGCGGGAAGCTGATCCTCGTCCTGCCGCTTGCTCTCGGGCTCATGCTTTATTCCCGATATGTGAGGGGACTGTCGCATCTGGCGAGGCTGCCTTTCGCCTTCATGATGGGGGCCGCGTCAGGCGTGACCATCACAGGGGCCATCGACGCGCAATTGATCTCGCAGGTGAAGGCCACCATGCTGCCCATGAACAGCCTCAACAACGCGGTCCTGGTGATAGGGACCGCCTCTACCATAGCCTTCTTCCTTTTCATACCTCTGGGCAGGAAACAGGGATCCGGGAGCGGAAGGAAGCCAACCGCCGCGGGAAAAGCGGTACAGAATATCGGCCGGGCGACCATCATGCTGGCTTTCGGGTCGTCCTACGGGTACACCGTGATGGCCCGCCTTTCATATCTCGTGGCGAGGCTGCAGTTCTTGTTCGGGCAGGTAATACCGCTTATCCCGGAGTAGGCGCAGAGCCGGCGACCGGCAGATTACTAGAGAGGAGAACTTCATAACATGAACGACTTCAAGTGGGACCGCTATCTAAAGTACGATGAGTTGACTGAGGCGCTAAGAGGCCTGGCTTCGAGTCATCCCGGACTTACCGAGTTGTATTCCATAGGCAAGACTTGGCAAGGGCGAGACATTTGGTGCCTTGAAATAACCAACAAGCGTCTGGGAAAGCCTTCGGAGAAACCCGGCCTTTACGTGGACGGGAACACGCATGCCGGAGAAGTAACCGGATGCATGATATGCCTTTACAGCGCGTGGACCCTTCTGTCAGGCTACGAGACCGACTCGAAAATCCGGCAGCTCGTGGATACCAGAACCTTCTATGTCATTCCGAGACTGTCAGCCGACGGAGCGGAACTCTACCTCAATGAACCCTACATTCCAAGGTCAAGCATAAGGCCTTGGCCGCACGAGGACGAGCAGGACGGCCTGAATCCTCACGATGTGGACGGCGACGGCATCATAGCCCAGATGAGGGTCAAGGATGAAAACGGATCCTGGCGTGTCTCCGAAAAAGACCCCAGGGTCATGGTCCGCCGTAAACCCAACGAGGTGGGCGGCCAGTATTACACCATCTACGGCGAGGGACTCATAAAGAACTGGAACGGGGTAGAGGTAAAGCAGGCGCCGGGCAAATGGGGGCTTGACGTCAACAGGAACTACGCCTCGAACTGGCAGCAGGACTACATGCAGCCCGGTTCCGGTCCCTATCCCTTCTCTGAACCCGAATCGAGGTCCGTCGCCGAGTTCTTCGAATCTCACCCCAACATCGTCCTCGCCCAGTCTTATCACACCTTCTCCGGCGTGGTGCTGAGGCCTGGAGCAGCAAAAGCCGATAAGGACCTCAACCCCAAAGATTTGAAAGCGCTGAAGGAGATCGGAGCGATCGGGGAAGAAACGACCGGCTACGGATGCGTCAGCGTTTACGAGGACTTCGGGCTTTCGAAGGATATAGTCGGGAAGAGGCCGCTTTGGGGCGTCGCTCTTGAATGGATGTTCGAGCACGCGGGCGCTATAGCGTTCTCCACAGAGGTTTGGGATATGCCCAACAGGGCCATGGGACGGAAGGACAGCTACAAGACTCTCATGGATTGGACTGAGGATGAGAACGTCGCCATGCAGAAGTGGAATGACGAGAATCTCGGTGGCGAAGGCTTCATTAACTGGCGTCCGTTCGATCACCCGCAACTGGGGCCCGTGGAGATCGGCGGCTGGAAGCACAAGTTCGTCATCCAAAACCCCCCCGCCGCTTTCTTGAGGCAAGAATGCGAGAAGAACGCGAATCTCTTCGTTGAAATGGCGCTATGCAGCCCTCTGGTGAAGATCACAAAGTCGGAGGCAGTTAAGGTCGCGCCGGATGTGTATAACGTCAAGATCTCTGTCCGAAACATGGGTTATCTGCCCACCAACGGGACGGAGCAGGCGAAGAAAAACAAGAAAGCCAAACCGGTCAAGGCGACCGTGGAAGTCCCGGAAGGCGCGGAAGTAGTCGGCGGGACAAAGGAGATCGAGCTTGGCCATCTAGAGGGCAGGCTGGCGCTCGGCCGGGCCTTCGGCGGCGCTGTCCAGACAGAGCACCTTTGCCAGTGGGTCGTCAAGTCGAGCGCCCCGGCGACCATCACTGTGAAGGTGGGAGCGCCTCGCGGCGGCTACGATACGAGGGAAATCAAGCTCGATGCGAATAACTGATGATCGTTGAATAAGCGCGCCTAGCGCTAGGCACAATGTAAGTGGCGTCCATCCTTCGGAATCGGTACGGAGCTTCTAACGGATGGACGCCACTTTATTGGCCTCAAGCGAGGTTACATAGCTCTACGGTAAACCTCTTCGCCTTCGATATAGACCGCCTCGACCTTTGACCTAATACGGAACGGGTGGCCGCTCCATATCACGAAATCGGCGTCTTTGCCCTCAG
>CAZMEF010000059.1:0-8988 GCA_964565305.1 uncultured Eubacteriales bacterium
GCGACGTGGCGCGCGAAGTTGGGGATCTTTTGTTTGCCTGCGTGAACCTCGCGCGACACCTTGGGGTAGAGGCTGAACCCGCGCTTCTCGGGGCGGTGGGGAAGTTCTCCAGACGATTCAGGCAGATCGAAAACGAGCTGGCTTCGCAAGATCTCAGGCCGCGCGATGTGGATTTGGTGTATCTTGACGCCTTATGGGAAAAAGCTAAAGAGCGCGAGAAACCCTGATGCGGAAAGGGCGCAAAGCCCCTGCGTCAGGAAAGCAGCGAAGAAGCGGTGTAACCACGAGGAGGCAGCGAGTTGAATAAGACGGAGCTAATCGGCAAAGTGGCGGAGAAGGCCGGAATGACCAAGAAAGACACCGAGAAAATCGTTAACACTTTCATCGATGTGGTGCAGGGCACGCTGGGTAAGGGTGACACCGTCGCTATTCTGGGCTTTGGCACTTTCTTGTCCCGGGAACGGCCGGCGAGAGAGGGCAGAAATCCAAGGACGGGAGAGGCGATCCAGATACCGGCCTCAAGGGTTCCGGTCTTTCGCCCTGGAAGAGGTCTGAAAGGATCGGTCGTCGGAGACAGAGAAGAGTAAGCCGAGAACAGGCGGCTACTAGAGCGGGAGAGGCGTGAGCGCGGTGCGGCTAGATAAGTTTCTAAAGGTTAGCCGGCTCGTCAAGAGGCGTACCCTTGCGCAGGAGCTTTGTGACGGAGGGCACGTCAAAAGAAACGGCCGCACTGCGAAATCCGGCACGGCGGTGGAAATCGGGGATACGCTCGAGATTACCCACGGAGCCAGGACGATATCGTGCGGGATTCGCAAGATCTTGGAAACTGCCGACAAAGAGACCGCCGGTGAGATGTATGAGATCTTGTCCGGCGGTCAAGGTTCGAGTCCGCTTTAGTTCAGTCGGCGCGCTTTTGGTTGATCAGCATGTACTGTACTTCGCCCGGTTTCACCAATCCGAGCTTTTCGCGCGCGATCCGCTCGATATACTCATCGCTCAGCAACAACTCAGCTCGCCTTTGAAGGGTTTCGTTTGAGTTCTGGTAGCGCAGGATCTCTTCTTCCAGCGCAGCCAGCTTGGCGTCGATCGAACGTACCTCGGCTTGCCTAATCGCGAACGAAAGGGCCACAGCCAAGAAGAGGAATAATCCCGCTAGTGCCGGCACTGTAAGCCGGCGCTTCTTGTTTTCCTTAGCGATCATCTTGACTCCTCCTCCGATGGCTCGACGTCATCTTCCGGTTCCGGTTCGTTATCATAAAGGTTCAGCGGATCGCCCGATATCACGATAACGACCTGATAACCTTTGGTTTTCGCCCGGCTGTACAGGGTGGCGACAGAGCCTTGACTTATGTTCAGCCGCTTCGCTATCTCTTGAGCGGAATAGCCGGTTTCCTTCAGGACTACCACTTGGCGCTCCCGGAAACTCAGGCGCTCGGCGCCTCTTATTTCTATCTGCACTTGATTGCCCTCGGATTTGACCTTCTTATCCACAAACTATACACAAACTGTGGACAGAATTAGTACAAGCCTATTCTACAGCAAAGACAGAATTCCTTCTAGTGCAAACACTTCTCGGACAAAAGTATTCGTGGAGAATTCGGGACTAGGGAACGGGCTCGTCAGGTGGGGCAGAGGGAGGCGGCAAAGGCGGGAACAGCCAGGACTTGGCTCGGGATACGCTTTTCGCGAGGAACAGCCTTGAGGGACGGAGAATTTTGCGGCTTGCCCATTTGGAGCCAGTCTTAGCCAAACTGAAGCTCCGATACGCCGCCGCGTAGGTCAATTCCCCGACAAGATAGTCGCTCAGGCCAAACCCGAGCGCCAACGAAATGACGACATAGAGCCTCAACTCGCCCCAATTGACCCTAAAGACAACGTAGGCGCACGCCCCTAGAACCGATGCCGCGAAGAACATGTCCATAACGTGGCGGCTCAGCCGTTTCGGTTCGATGGCGCCCCTAAATGCCGTATAGACCCGGAAAAGGACGCTGACCGACATCCCCGCAAGGAACAGCACGGAAAGTCGCCAGATCTGGACTTCCACAGGAGTGCGCATTTAGCGGAACAGTTTTTGGAGAAACCCTTTATCTTTCGTTCTTCCCCTTTGACGGTCGGCCTCCGAATACTCGAGCGCAACGAAGTTGCCCTCAAGGACCATCTGCCCTTTGTCCAGGTCGAGGCTCGTGATGTGGAATTCCTCTCCTGTGAGGGTAAGAGCCCCTAGATCGGTTTCCACTACCACCTGCCGTTCGTCGAAGCTCTCGACGTGTATGACCCCTTGGAGGTTGACCTGTTCACGTCCCACTATTTCGATTCTGTGAGACTTATCGACCGCACCAAATTCGTCCAACCGTATCGCTCCCTTCATCGCGAGCGGACCGCAAGAGTATGCCGGGGCATGAGGACTCGTCCTGTCGATAGTTATGGCGAAAGATCCTATGATATGCGCTTATTTCTGGGATTATTGTTTCCTTGACACCTAAAATCTGCATAACCTATAATGACTTTGCCTGAGCAAAGAAACAGAACCCAGGAGGAATGGCGGAGGTATGGCGCTCGAAGTCGGAGCGGTCGTTGAAGGAGTTGTAACGGGAGTAACCAATTTTGGGGCGTTTGTGAGCCTTCCAGACGGGAAAACCGGTTTGGTTCACATCTCAGAAATCGCTGACGCATACGTCAAAGACATCAACGAGTACGTCAAGAAGACTGACAGGGTTCAAGTCAAGGTGTTGTCAGTTGACGCGTCAGGTAAGATCGGGCTCAGCATCAAGCAGGCGAGCCCAACCTACCGGCCACGTACTGCTGTCGATTTTCGTCGTAGCAAGGCGAACTTCGAAGATCGGCTGCAACGTTTCATGAAGGAAAGCGACGAACGTCTGGCTGATCTCAAGAAGAACGTGGATTCAAAACGCGGCGGGAGAGGTTCTCGCCGGGAGATGTAGGCGAGGCGACCTAAGCCCTTCCGGTGATGCTCCACATGGTTGATTCCGAGATTCCGGCGGGTGGACCGCCGGCTCTGTTTCATTTGGTGGTTGCTCGTTATGTAGCGCGCCGTGCCGAGGTGTTGGAACCGGTAGACAATGGGGACTTAAAATCCCTTGGGCCGTAAGGCTCGTGCGGGTTCGATTCCCGCCCTCGGCACCAAAGATCTAGCCCCCCACTCTGCGAAAAGGAGCAGCCCATGGATAACTGCGTTATTTTTTCAGATCGCAAGGAATTCAGGCAATGGCTGGAGCAACACCACAAGCGCGAGGATGGGGTATGGTTGGTTTTCGCGAAGTCGGGCGCCCTTAAGACAGTAAGGGCTGACGACGCCCTTGAAGAAGCGCTTTGTTTTGGATGGATCGACGGACAGATCAGGACCGTAGATGCCACAAGATACCTGAAGTACTTCGCTCCCCGCCGTAGAGGAAGCAGGTGGTCTGAGAAAAACCGCCGGATTGCGGCTTCACTCATCGAGCGAGGCCTGATGACGGATTCGGGGCTCTCGGCCATCGCCCGCGCCAAAAGTGAAGGCGCTTGGGAGACATCAGATTGCGGGCGAGCAACAGAGGGCGGGGTGGAGGTGTTAACCAACGCCCTTTGTGGCTTCGAACCGGCGCTTTCCAACTACGAGAAGATGTCTCCATCGGTGAGGAGGACATACGCAGCCCTCTATCTCGACGCGAAGGGGGAGGCCACTAAAGTGAGAAGGCTTCAGAAGATCGTCGAGAAGCTGAACAAGAACGAGAAACCGATGTAGGATCCGACCGGCACCGCCCTGAGCTTGGCTATGCTCCTACCATCCGCTGATGACGCGTTTTGCCGGTTTCCTCATCCTGTATACGAGAATGTTGTAGATCCCGTCATCATCCATGGTCATCACCATGAGCGTTTCCATATCGTGGCCCACTATTTCGGCGGTTACTGTCTCATACACATCGGAGCGCCATATCCCCGTCGGTCCGACAAGGTAGAGGTTCAGATCACCTGACAGTCCGATTACGGTCGCGAGATGGCTTCCTCCTGAACCCGCGAAGACTGCGCGGCGATTCTCGCCTTGCCAAAGTCCTCCCGCAACTATCACAGGCTTGCCCTTCTCCGCCTGAATGCCTGTCTTGCCAGGTGCTCCGTACCACACGATCCACTCGCCGCATTCAAGGGTTTGATAGAAGATGCCCTTCGAAGCCGTATCGAATCCAATGACGTACGCGAGCAGTTCTCCGTCTGTGTCCGGACCGCCCAAGCCCGGAACACTTCCCACCTTCGCGGCAGTCCGGCCACGTGACACCGGGCAGATCATGACGGCATCCGGGCTGAACTTCGCTCCGCCGACACCGCGCTCGGGAGCATAGCTGCCAGGAACGCTGCCTAAGGGAATATGTCGCCAAGTCAGGTACCCAAACGCCTTTGAGTCCGGCGACCATGCCAGACCGCTCAAGGGATCCTCTCCGCCGGCGACCTCCTTGATCGCTTTTCCATCCAGATCAACCACCCGGATAGCGCTTCCCATGGGCAATATCGCGTCTTCGTGTGTGAAAAAGTCGTAGTCCTTCAAGTCGAACCCTGTGGCGTCGGGACGGCGGTCCACGGCGTACAAGGCCAGGTATCTTCCGTCCGGAGACCACGAAGGACTGAGGTGCGCCCGGTCGGTATCCTTCAGGACAAGCCTTTCGGTGCCGGTTGACAAGTCCAGCAGGTAGATACCTCCGGCACCGTCCGTGTTGTCCCTATAGGCGCACTGGCTGCCGTCAGGCGAAAGGGCCGGCGTCGACACGCTATCGAAGGCGCCATGTACTTGCGACTTCACAAGCTTTGCGGTACCGGTAGATACGTCTACTCGCCAAAGGGCGCCCGCCACGTTGATGACCAAGAAGTCTGGATCACGGAAAAGATCGGCGTGGCAGAAGTACGTCCAGGTAGCCGGGATAAACGCTACTTCGCCGGGCTTAGGGGCGCCGGAATGGCTGCCTGTCCCTTCAGCGGATCCGCTATCAGAAGGCGCGGCAACTCTCATGACCGCTATGCCTTGTTCCAGTCGTTGGCCGCCCCGATCCTGGTTCCCTAGGGCGAGGTACACGTAAGTGCTGTCCGAAAGCCAGCCTATAGGCACGAACTGAAGCCCCGGGCCACCCGGGCCCGCGGGCACATCCGCTCTGTCAAGAGTGACTTCGCTTCCGGGATCATCCCCGTCGGCCGGGATTAGTGGCAAAGCAAG
Organism: uncultured Eubacteriales bacterium; assembly: GCA_964565305.1. Taxonomy (GTDB): domain Bacteria; phylum Bacillota; class Sulfobacillia; order Fermentithermobacillales; family Fermentithermobacillaceae; genus DULO01. The sequence goes on from CAZMEF010000059.1 coordinate 5,198, forward strand.
GAGTCTGTTGGATCCGCCGCTTTGGCTGACTACGACAGTCCACTGCCCGTCGGGCGATATTGCGTGAGCCGGGTCGCCCGCCCACATCCAAGCGCTGCCGCTATAGACTTTGATAAGTTCCGGCTCGAGAACTTGTTCGGCCTCCGAAGCGCTACGCCCCGGGTCTCGGCATCCTGACAGCGCTGCGACTATCGCCAAGAAGAACGCTGCGGCGATGTAGAAATGGCGTCGCGCGCTCCGGTCACTGCATAATCCGATCAAAACAGCACCTCGAGGGCCCGGCGCAATCTGCTTATTGCCGTTTGTCAAGCCCGTGAACGCCCTCACTCTATAGACTCGCGCATTGGGATCGGGTTCCCCGTCGACCGGATGCCTAGATGAAAGGAACCGGCCCTTCGGAAGCGAAATCTCAATCCGAGAGGGCGCGCTGGAATGAAGCGATGCAAGGAACAAGGCGGGCAGGACGGTCGAGGAGGCGGCGCGACAGCGGAATGTCGGACAGAACGGTCGAAAGGCAGGTGTCCCATGGGGTCGCCCTACAAGATAAGCAAAGAAAAGCGGGACGAGATGGTTTCACAGATCAAGGCATGGTTCCTGAAGGAACGCGAGGAGGAACTCGGGGATCTAGCGGCAATCTTGATCCTCGACTTCTTCATGGAGAAGCTCGCGAATGAATTCTATAACCAAGGCGTCTACGATTCCTACAAGCATGTGTCCCGGTTTGCGGAAGATCTGTTAGGCATCCAAAAGTTCTAGCCGGATACCCAACGAAAAGCGGCAGTCGGAGAAGGCAGCCCACCAAAGGAGTGTTCGGGTTGACTGATCAGCTGGTAGCTTTGGAGACTTCACGGTTTTCTGCGGTTCGACGCCTAGTGGAACTAACCCCCTCACCCCAGTACCCGCTCGGGGTAATCGAAGGCCCCGCGCCGGGCTGGGTGTTTGTAGATGATCCCGACGAGCCGGCGCTCGCGCTTGTGTGGGAGGAAAAGGGAGATGTCTCTATATCGGGCGAGTCCGGCCAGGGCGCCATCAGTGCGGTTGCACAAATCCTAAACGACGTTATCATACCCTCGGGCGAGCGCCACCGGCGGCACATGTTCTACATCAACTACTACCCTGAAAGCTGGGGAGATATACTGCCGTCCATGTTACCTTCTCATGTACCGATGCCAGATAAAAGGCTGTTGTACAGCACCGCCGAGGCCCTGGCGGGGCATCTCCTTTCGGGCACGGAACGCCGTCGTATTGCGGCATCTTCGTTCAAAGGGCTGTTCAAAGCGCCGGAGGGGTGCACTTTGGAAGAGGTCGGCGCTTGCTTACTGACCAGAAATGACCTGAGGCACATGCCGGCGCTTCGCGAGGAGATCCTGAAGCAGTGGAACTCGATAGAGGAATTTTGCGCCCTAGGCTTTGGATTTTGCTTGGTGTGCGGGGCGGACCTTGCGGCTTGGTGCCTTATTGAGTATCCGACGGAATGTGCCTGCAGTATCGGCGTCGAGACCGTAGAGGAATTCCAAAGAAGGGGCTTCGGCACGATAGTAGCGGCGGCTTGTCTCAAGAAGTGTCTTGAACAGGGGAAGAGACCGTATTGGGATTTATGGGCCAGCAACACAGCGTCCAAGGCGCTCGCCGAGAAACTCGGTCTGTCCTTCATCCGCGAATATCCCGTCCTCTTTCTCTGGTACAACCGGGTAGACAACCTCATCGTCAATGCCGGGGTGGCGGCGCGCAAAGGGGCCCTCAAGGAATCAATCGAGTATTTCGAGACGGCTTTGGAAGCGGCGAAGACCGCTACCGACCTTTCGCTTTCCATGATATTTGGCACGAGCAAGTTGAGGGCGACCCAATACAGGGTTATGGCGAAGGTCGCATCAGACTGGGGTAGGCCTGACCTGGCTACAGCTTACTCGGCGAAAGCCAGAAAAGAGGAACAAGAGCCGGGCGTCCCACATATGTGATCTTCGGGTGATGGTCGTGAAGGACGCGCGGAATTTGGTCGAACCAGGTGTGCATTCTTGTTCTCTCCGGACGTGCGAGGACGAGGTGTGGACGCAGTTTTGCTCCGGAACGACCGCCGATTGGTCCCTAAGATGCGCCGCTTGCCGGGAAGGTGTGTTGGGAACAGGCCGCCCTGTTGAACTGTGTGTGAACTGCTGGAAAGTGGAGCTATGGGGTTGTTCGCCATTGCTGTCGGAGCCCATGGACGGTTACGCTCTGTGCGATTTGGCAGAGGCCTTGGCCGTGGGTGAAGGCTGTCTTGTCAAAGTCTCCAAGGGGCCGATCCCAGTGGTACGGAGCGGCGTCCCCGTGGGAGGCTACCCCGAGACCGGGTCTGACCACCTGTTGATGGCTTATGCGGAAAGCATCGGAGAACGAGATGCGGTTCGCGCGGCCCTGTGCTCAATCCTTGGTAGCGATCCTGAGAGTGCATCACAGATCCCGGTCCGCAGAGGCTGCTGGATATATGATGATATCCTGGGTCCGTGGGGCGACTGGTATGCTGTGGGCCAGGATATGGTCGGAGTCTGACAGTGTGCCGGCGGGTCCATTGTGCACAAGTCCTAGCGGACGGCGCGGTACTTGCCGTCCCATGTCAGATTGTCGCCGCGACCCTTCCAAGGGCCTACATGCTGCAAGAGCCAGTTGATGCCTTTTCCGATCTGCTCTACGGAGCCGGATCTGTGGGGATGATGTTCGAGGACGGCGTAGATATCGTGCTCTGCCAAGGCCCCAAGGCAACCGAGCATGGGCTCGATCGGCACGTTCCCTTGAGATGCCACCGGCATCCAGTAATAGTGACGACCTCCTCCCCAAACGTGGTGGATATATGCCACTCTACACCAAGGGGCAAGATGGGTGAGGAGGGGTTTCCACTCTACCCGCAGTCTGCGACAGGCCAGGTAAATGTCGCCCAGGTCCAGCGCAAGCGACAAGCCCCATTGCTGGAGCTCTTGGTGGCCGATGGACCATAGGATCGTGAAAGCAGTCGGATCCCTGTTTGGACCGAGTTGTGGCTCACATACCACAGGAACGCCCGCCCAAGATTCAAGCTCCTTGATCTTTGGGATCGCCGCCCGAAAACAGTCAATTCCCAGGTTCCGGTGAAGCCTGTCCCACACATACGGGAAGTGCACAACAACATAAACGATACCTTTTGCGATGGCAGCCTCTAAGTTTCGGCGAAGTTCGTCCCACGCTTTGGTGTCCTCCCATAGAAGGCTACTTCCTTCGTCTGACGCGTACACTGGCGTGTGCAAGCCCAAGGATATCGCCAACCGATTGCACTTTTCCACCATGTAATCGAAGTCCGAATCATTGACGAGGTTGCCGATTTCTATCGCCTGAGTATGCCAAAGGAAGAGTTCGTGAAGCTTTTCGGGGACAGATAAGACTGTTCTGGAGGAAACCGACAATATGAAAGCCATCACGTGCCTCCGATGTCCGGTTTGGGACCCGGTGATTCATGTCCGGACTGCAACGCATAACATGCGTCGCTGGACACCGTGCATTCCCAACCGTTACCGGATCCTTTTCGTCTTATGTTCGGTGGCTAAAAGAAAGGGCTGCCGGGTGAAACGGTGCCTTCTGGCAACTATTTCGATGCAAGACGCGGAATTCCTGCCTTGATGGGGTTATTTGTCGAAACGCGTCGTGTTCGCGCTACGGGTCATGCGTGCGCTGCCCAGGAACCGGGTGAGTGATGGGTATTCTAGTAGGGGTAACGTGGTGGGCCATGAAGGACTCGAACCTTCAACCCTCCGATTAAGAGTCGGATGCTCTACCATTGAGCT
>CAZMEF010000060.1:0-8922 GCA_964565305.1 uncultured Eubacteriales bacterium
CGAGAGCCTCAGGGTTATCGGGGCGCTCAAGCTCCTCGATGATGTTCTGCTCTTGGCTGCGCTCGGGTTCTTTCATCGTAACGACGCATCCGAGTTTCTCGGCGACACTCGCGGCGATTTCGGGCGGAACATTCTGGTTGATGCTTAGGAGAGTGCCCATAGACATAAGGGTTCTGAGTATGATGCCGACGGGAACACCAACGAGAGGCGCCAGGTCTCTGACGGGCATAGGCCCTTGAATGGTCACTCTTCTGGCCCCTGTCACGGCGCTCCTATCGGGTTTGCCCCTGGCCCCGCTCTTCCCAAAGCGAGAATCAGGCCTCCGGCCCGGTCCCCTGAACGGCCTGCCCGCTCCTCCTTGACCGCCCCGGAAATCCCTCGGACCTGTGCCTCCCTGCGGGCCGCGCGGATCCCGAACGTCCCGGCCGCGCGCTGCCGGCCCGCTACCACGACTCGCCGGTTGAGGGCTCGTTCCGGTCTGGGCCCGAAAGGGTGCCCGCGGTGTCTGGCCGGCCCGGTCTCGCGACGGCGCCGGCCCCTTGGCGGAGGTAGGTGCCTGAGGCCCTCTCGCGGCCGGAACCTGCGGCGCTCTCGCCGCGGGAGGCGGCTGTGTTCTCGTCGCGGGAGCCTGCTGAGTTCCTCGTGGCGCTGCCGGAACACGAGTTTCCTGTGAAGCTTGCGGCCTGGTCGTTGCGGGCCGGGGCGCGGGCGACACATCCGGCGCCGCTACGGATCCGGTGGGCCGGTCTACCGGGACCGGCTCAGGGGGCCTCATCGAAGGGGGCGCCGGGATAGGGCGCGACGTAGTTGACTTCTCGGCCGCGGGCGCTCGCTTTGCCTGCGGCGCCGCCCCGGTCTTCAATACTTGCGGAGGAGCGGGGACCGGTCTTTGACCGATAAGTTGTGAAGATGTTCTCGCCGCAGATTGGTCTGCCGACTTTGGCTCTTGTGGAATGACGTTTCCCTTCCCCTTCTGTCCGAACCTCGTCTCGATCGCCAAGAGGGCGCCAGAGTCAAGCGCCGCCATATGGTTGGTCACCGGAATACCGAGTTCATTCAGCGTTTTTATTATTACCTTTGAATCGATGCCAAGGTCCTTGGCTACTTCATATACACGGATGCGGTTTGCCATCCGGGAATCACCTCCTGGCGTCTCTGTTCCGTTTTTCTATTTCTGCCCGAAGCTCCTCGTAAAACGCCTGAGGCGGCACAACAAGAAGCGCCTTCTCAATCCGCTTGGACTTGACGATCCGTTCAAGGCATTCGGGATCGGGGCAAACGTAGGACCCTCTACCGCCGGATTTCTTCCCGGTCAAATCGATTTCTATCGAACCCTCGGGAGTCTTGACGAGCCGGATCATCTCTCGCTTCGGCCTTACCGACTGGCACCCTAAGCAAGTTCTTTGCGGGACCCTTCTCGCCATAATGCCACCTCCCCCCAAAAATGAGCGGCCTAGCTTTGACGCGCGCCCTCTGCCTTTATGTCAACCTTTAGCCCCGTCAACTTGGCGGCCAACCTCGCGTTTTGACCGTCACGCCCTATCGCCAGAGAAAGCTGATGTTCAGGCACAGTGACACGGGCTATTCGCTCCTCGTGGTTGATCTCCACATCTATCACCTTTGCGGGATTTAGCGCGTTCGCGACAAAGACCCTGGGATCGCTGTCCCAGCCTATGATGTCGATGCGCTCTCCCCGCAGTTCTTGTACGATGGCCTGCACCCTCGCGCCGCGAGTGCCTACGCAAGCCCCAAGGGCGTCAACCTCCGGAATGTTTGCCCTGACGGCCACCTTGGAGCGAGTACCTGCCTCTCGAGCGATGCCGCGAATCTCGACGATCCCGTCCCTAATTTCCGGGACCTCGAGTTCAAGAAGCCTCTTCAAAAGGCCGGGATGGGTTCGAGACAGGAGTATCTGCGGCCCCTTCGGGGTCTTCCTGACCTCTAGAACGTAGGCCTTCAGCCTGTCTCTCTCCTGATATTTCTCGCCCCTAACCTGCTCTTGGGGAATGACGTACCCTTCGACCCCACCCAGTTCGACGATGACGATCCCCCGCTCCACGCGAACGACCTGCCCGGTGACGACGTCGCCCTCTCTTTCGGCGAACTTGTCGTACACCATCTGGCGCTCTTTCTCGCGAAGCTTTTGCATGACGACCTGTTTCGCGGTCTGCGTCGCGATGCGGCCGAAACCTCTGGCGGGGATTTCGTCCTCAACGACGTCTCCGACCTTAAAGATCGGATTCCGCCGGGTCGCCTCTTCAAGCCCGATCTCGCGCTTCGGGTCAAGAACCGTCTCCACAACATCGCGCCTGGAGAACACCCGCGGGGCGCCTGAACTCCTATCGAACTGAACCCTTACGTTTTCGGCTGTGCCGAAGTGTTTCCGGTAGGCAGAAAGCATTGCCGCTTCCACGGCCTCAATGAGGTCCTCCGCGCTAATGCCGCGTTCACGCTCGAGTTGGTTGAGTATCGCCGGGATCTCGCCGTTCATTCCTCCCGCCCCCCTTCCCGGTGCGGCCTCGGTTCGTAAACCAGCCGCACGCTGCCTACGCTCGTCCTATCAAAGGCAAGCGTTCTCTCTCTATTCTTGATGACAACAGTTTCGGCGCCGTTTACGTCGTCCTTTTCCAGACCGACAAGCGTTCCTTCGAAAGACTTCTTTCCGTCTTTCGCCGCGAACAGGGTTACGAGCACTTTCTTGCCCGCGAATATGGAGAACTCGCGTTCGCGCTTGAGGATCCTCTCAAGTCCCGGAGAGGACACTTCAAGAGTGTACGGGCCCGCGATGGGGTCGTCCGAATCGAGTCTGTCACTCAGTACGTTCTGAACAGAGGCGCACAGGTCCAAAGACACGCCGTCCGGATGGTAAACGGCGACGCGCAAGTATGATACCTTGTTTTCGTGAAGCAACTGAACGTCAAGAAGCTCGGCCCCCAACTCCTTGACCAAGGGTGAGAAATCCGTATAGAGTTTGTCTTCGATCTCCTTGCGCCTCAAGGTCAATCACCCCAACAACATACAAAAAGTGGGTTCAACAGAAAACCCACTCCGACGACTTCGCCTCGATAAATGTTTCCATTGATCCTTCAGAATCCAGTATAGCATAGCGACGGGAACAGCCGCAAATCGGCCCTTCTTGCCCTCATGCCCCTGTCGGTGTACCTTTACGGTAGGTGTAATGAGAACACACACCGTCAAGGAAGAGGGGAACTAAGAATGCCGATCGTCAACATCCACATCCTGGAGGGACGCACTGTCGAACAGAAAAGAGAACTTGTGAAAGAGATCACCGGGGCCATTGTGAAGACGCTGTCGTGCCCACCGGAAGCCGTCAGCATCATAATCAACGACATGCCGAACCACAACTACGCGAAGGCGGGCGTGCTCCGGGTAGACGGCAAATAGACCGGCGCTTGGGCCCAGGGACGACCCGGGCTACTTCTTCACGGGTCGTCCCTAGGCCCGCCGCCTAGATTAGCGGTTTCCGCGGGGTCAGATATCTGGCCAAGAAAGCCCAGATCTCTTTTCGCGACTCGCGGGACAGTCTGTTGTCCATCCGGTTGAATACATGGCCACCCGGCTCATTGTCGTAGATCTTGTACTCGAAATCCTTGCCGGAAGCCTTGAGCGATTTGATCAGGTGCTCAACTTCAAGAACGTTAACGTCCTCATCGTTGGTGTTGGTGTGGATGAGAAGGGGCGTTTTCAGCTTGTCAGCCTGCCAAGCGGGGGAGCGCCGCCGGTACTCCCACGGGTCCTCTGCGGCGGTCTTGCCGATGTGGTAGGGGGCCGAGAAAAGGGTCTGGTAACCTTCCCCTTTGTATCCCATCCTGGCCACAAGGTCGCTCACGGGAACGCCCGCGTAAGCCGCCTTGTACGCCTCAGGGTGGTTGAAGATGTTCATAAGGGTGATAAGGCCGCCGTGGCTCCAGCCGAGGATGCCGGTCCGCTCGGGATCCACCCTTTCATCGTACTCGATCATGAATTTTCTAGCGTCAAAAGCATCCTCGACCTCAAGCCCACCGTAGTCTATGAACTTGTAGAACTGCTCACCGTAACCTGTGCTTCCCCGGTAGTCGGGGGCGATCACTATGTACCCCTGGCGCACAATCTCTTTCACCACGTTGGCGGCTCCCGTACTGAAGTTAGCGTGAACTCCCCCGTGAACGAGGACCAGTAGGGGATACTTCTGATCCGGGTCCGCGTCAGTGGGCACGAAAGTGTAGGCGTGGATCTTGAGCGGGTTGCCTTTGTCTTGATGGGACTGGGCGGACGTGTTGCTCGGAGGTTGTCCGGGAAAGACAACCTTCTCGACCTCCGCGATTCCGGCCATCACGCTATGCCACTGGACATCGTCAATCATCTTTTCCAGGACCATAAACACGTGCCCCAACCCGTCTTGCTTCTTTTTCAGCTCGTCGAGTTGTTTTTGCAAATCGTCCATCTGTAGATCCTCCTCGTGCCACCTGTGCCTTCGCGGACGAGTCGTCGGGGCTACTTATTCCACTTTCGCCCTACAGGGTAAATGTCTTTGGGAATGTTGTGGTAGGTCAGCGTTCTAAGGTCAGCCGGTCCTATGCCCGGAGCGTCGATGGGATAGTCAAACTCGGTCACAGTATCCCAGAACGCCCTGTGGTGTACGCGGTCCTTCAATACAATAATGTCCAGGGTTCCTACATCGATGCCCACGGAAGTCAGCCCGGCGGAGTCGTTGGCCCCTCTCATCCTCTCTGAGACAACAACATGCCTGTTTTCCCCCAGATTCAGTCTCACAGTAAGTCCGTCTTTGACTTTGCGCCCTTTGCCCATGGGACCCACGAGCACATATTCGGGACGACCAACGTATTCAACGACGCCGGTCACCTCGACGGGGTCGCCGGAGTATTCGCCGGCCCAGCCCCCTATCGCTATCGTAACGCGGTCCCCGACCTTGTGCGAGCGTTCCAGCTCGTCGGCCGCTTCAGGATCCGCTATGCCCGGTATGGCGAAGTCCGTAGCCCCTTGTTCGAGCAGTTCCCTCAGGATGTGCGTGCTGTCTCCCGTGCGGTCCGCGCCGTCGCAAACAACGACGGGGCTCTGGCCCGACGCCACCATCTTGATCACTTCCGCAACCCCTTCTTTGGGTCTTGGGAGCGGCCTGGAAAAGGACTCCCTCAAGGTCCAGGCAAAGTCGGACACGTCCTTGGCGATCTTTTCCGCAAGAAGAAGGTCGTCGTCAGTTACCGCTATCACCGACATGCCCACGTCGGGCACATCCGCGTAGGCGAAGCCGGGAGCCGCCGATACGCATATCACGCCTTCGTGCTTTTCCCACTCCCTGCACTTCTCGTAAATGTCCTTCATAGGGTGATAATCCGAGGCCTGGTAGATGCTTGCCGACATGAAGCCGGGTTTGTGAAGCGCCTGGGTAGGAGAGACATTGCCCCTTATCGTGTCTAACATGCATCTGGCAGCGATCATGCCTGTCTGTTCCGAATCAACGTGCGGGTAGGTTTTGAGGACGAAGACCGCGTCTGAGGCATCTGTCAACTCGTGGTCCTCGTTGGCGTGAAGGTCAAGCGTCACCATGATGGGGATCGCGCCGACGACCTCACGCACTCTCCTGACTATCTCGGCTTCGGGTTTGGGGACTCCCGTGACGGCCATCGCCCCGTGAAGGGCCAGAAGAACACCGTTCAGTTCTCCCTTCTGCGAAGCCTCCTTCAATCCCGATTGAATTTCGGCAGTGTACTTATCGAAACACTCGGTATCGAACCAGCTGGTGTACGGGCCCGGCGCCATGCCGACCGAGATTATGGGCACCAACTCAACATCAGGGGCTACAGAGAGGCCCTTCATGAAGCCGTTCACGTATGTGGGGATTCCGCGTTGCGAATCCATAACTTCTTGTCCCCGCTTTACGTGGGGTTCGAGCGTGGAGATGGTCGTCCTGTCAGGACAGAAGGTGCAAGTTTCGTGCGAAAATTCGGCGATCGCGATTCTCATCTCCAATGTCTCCTTTCGTCGGGGTCTGTCGCCCGGCAACTTCAGCACCTTTAGGCGTCCCCAAAAACGGGTGCCGGATTAGCGTCGTCGACATAGTGGGCGCCCCGGAGGTCAACGGCGAGGCGCACCGCTTTCCAGCCCCCGGGCATCCGTGCCAGGGCTTTGTTCAGATCGGCGGCATACTCCTCTGGGTTCGTCTGGCCGGACACCAGCGCCATGATAGAGGGCCCGCCGCCGCTCACGAATTCCGCGCACGAGCCGAGCCCTCTCGCGATGCCCAAGACATGCCCCGCTCCCCTGATCATCTTCAGGCGATACGGCTGATGGATCTTGTCGCCTGTGGCGGTCCGAAGGTTGTGGTAATCCCCCGACACGATTGATGCCACAAGGAGCGACGCCCGTCCCACGTTGTAGACGCAGTCGGCCCGCGATTGCCCTCTAGGCAGAAGCTTTCGGCTTTTCCTCGTCCCGAGCCGAAAATCGGGAATCATCGCGACAAAGCCCAGCGACTCGGGAGGAACGATCCTGCTGTACCAGATCTTCCTGCCTTCTCGGACGGCCGCCGTCATACCCCCGACGATGGCCGGGACGACGTTGTCGGGATGGCCTTCGAGATCCGTGGCGACCCACATCATGTCTTCCATAGAAAGAGGATCGCCCATCATCCGGTTTGCCGCCATTATGCCGGCAACAATGCACGCGGCGCTGCTACCGAGCCCCCGCGATGACGGGATCCCCCGCTCGACGCCTGATATCCTAACGCCCTTGGGGCTCTTTCCGCACAGATCGATCGTGGAAAGGAAGCTGGAATAGATCAGGTTTTTCATCGGAGATAGGTTGTGCTTCGAGCGGTGCTGCTCGTCAATGATTACGCCCTCTTCGATTTCCTCGAAAATGGTTTCGTTGTAGAGGGACAGGGCTGTCCCCAAGGAGTCGAAACCGGGACCCATGTTCGCTGTGGTCGCGGGCACTTTTATCCGAATCATGTTCGCATGAGCTCCTTCCCGCCTAAAAACGCTCAATTACGCTCGTTGGAGACCTATTAGGCCTCTATTCGCGAGAAAATTCTATCCTCTAAAGCCCGTCGGTCGCTGGGGCAGACCGGTCCCAACGAATCCGCGCCATCCGCGCCTCTTCCAAACGCTATGGCGACATCGGGATCTTTGAGCCCGTTCCCCGTCAAAACGCAGACGACCCTGCTGCCCACCGGCACTTTCTTCTCCTCGTAGGCCCTTATCAACCCTGCGACGGTTATGCATGACGCCGGTTCCGCGAAAACTCCTTCGGAGGAAGCGAGAAGGCGGTAGGCCTTAAGGATGTCGGCGTCGCTTTCGGCTGTTATGAACCCTTCCGATTCGCGGAGGGCCTGGGCAGCCAAATTCCAGCTCGCAGGATTGCCGATTCTGATGGCGGTGGCCACGGTCTCCGGATTCGTAACCACCTCTCCCCTGACAATGGGGGCCGCCCCCTCTGCCTGAAAGCCCAACAACTTGGGCAACGAACCGGCCTTGCCCGCCGCTTTGTACTCCTTAAAGCCTTTCCAGTACGCCGAGATGTTGCCGGCGTTTCCGACCGGAATGGCAAGGTAGTCCGGGCTGTCACCGAGCGAGTCGCACAATTCGAACGCCGCCGTCTTTTGACCTTCCAACCTGTGAGGATTGACGGAATTCACAAGCGTGATGGGGTTATCCGCAGCGATCTCCCGCACCAGCGATAGCGCGACGTCGAAATTGCCCTCTACCGGCAGAACAGAGGCGCCGTGAGCGATCGCCTGCGCCAACTTTCCGGCGGCGATCTTGTTGTCCGGTATGACGACAAAGCACTTGATGCCCGCCCGGGCGGCGTATGCGGCCGCCGAAGCGGAAGTGTTGCCGGTGGAAGCGCAGATTATCGCCTTCGCCCCAGCCCCGACCGCTTTGGAGACTGCCATCGTCATGCCCCTGTCTTTGAACGATCCTGTGGGATTCAGTCCCTCGCACTTCAAGTAAATCTCGAGGCCGGGCATCTTCCTTTCCAACGCCGCAGCTCGAAGAAGCGGGGTGTTCCCCTCCAAAAGCGTCACAACCGGCGCCTGATCGGATACGGGAAGATAGGCGCGATACTTCTCGATAAGGCCTTTCCATGATGCCATGACCTCGTCTCCATTCTCGTCCCAAGCTGATCGGTGTTCCGTATAGTATTGGATGCGTCGTGCCCGCGATCCTTCATACGCGCCTTTTGACACGCGCCCGCCAGATAGTATGATATTCCGTGGTGGACAAGAGGCAGACACACAAATCGGGGGGTCACTATGCTCTGGGAAGTCATAGCACTTCTATCCGGTACCGTGTCGATGGTGGCGGCGGCTTATCTTTACAAGTGGGTCATGGCGCAAGTGTCAGAAAACGACGAGATGAACGCTTTCTCGACGGCGATACAGGAAGGAGCCTCGGCATACCTCAAGCGGCTATTTCAGGCGCTGGCTTACCTCGCGGCCGGGATCACCATCATCATATACTTCGCGGTTGACTGGAGAAGCGCCTTTAGCTACCTGGCCGGAGCGGCTTGTTCCGGGGCGGCGGCCTACACTGGAATGCTGGTCGCCACGAGGGCAAATGCGCGGGTCGCGTGGGCCGCGAAGTTTGGAATTCACAAGGCCTTCCCCGTGGGATTCTACGCGGGCGGCGTTATGGGCCTTTCGGTCGTCGGGCTAGCGCTCATCGGCATGACGGGCTTGTACATGCTCTTCCAAGACACGGCGGTCATCCTCGGGTTCAGCTTCGGTGCTAGCTCTGTGGCCCTGCTTGCGAAAGCGGGAGGCGGCATCTTCACCAAGACGGCGGATATCGGCGCCGATCTAGTGGGCAAAGTCGAGTTCCACTTGGTCGAGGACGATCCCCGCAACCCTGCCGTCGTGGCCGATAACGTCGGCGACAACGTGGGTGACGTCGCCGGAAT
>CAZMEF010000061.1:0-8749 GCA_964565305.1 uncultured Eubacteriales bacterium
GCGACCAACTGGGTCGTGATGAGGGTGGCAAAGGCGAGAGTGCTTTGAACCCGAAAATCTCCCGCCGACCTGCCCGACAGAAAGAGCACCAGTGTGATAGCCCCTATGTAGGTGCCGCGGGTGAATATCCTCCGGAGAAGCCCGTGGGAAAAAAGTCCTTCCCCGGGGTCCCGCGGTGGCCTCGTCATGATGTCCTTCTCGGGGGGGTCCATGCTTAACGCCAACGCGGGCAGCCCGTCTGTCACCAAATTGACCCAAAGCATCTGCGTGGGGGATATGGGGACAGGGAGCCCGAGACCGACAGCGCCCATCATGACCAGAACTTCTCCTATATTGCACGAAAAAAGATACCTGATGAATTTCCGAATGTTGTCGTAGATGCCTCTGCCTTCACTGACCGCGCTCACGATGGTGGAGAAGTTATCATCTGTGAGGACCATGGCGCTCGCCTCGCGGGCCACATCTGTGCCCGTCACACCCATCGCCACCCCTACAGCCGCTTCCTTTAGCGCCGGCGCGTCGTTGACGCCGTCTCCCGTCATGGCAACGATATTGCCCCTGGATTTGAGGGCCTTCACGATTCTAAGCTTGTGGTCGGGCGATACCCTGGCGAACACCCTGGTCTCGTCAATCCTTGAGGCCAGGTCTGCCCCGACAACATCGTCCAGTTCCGCTCCCGTCATGCAGCGGGTACCCCTTTGCGTGATGATCCCCGTGGCGAGGGCCACGTTCTCGGCAGTTCTAAGGTGATCGCCGGTGACCAAAACGGGACGGATGCCCGCCCGTTTGCACTGGCCGACGGCTTCCTCAGCTTCAGCCCTCACGGGGTCAGCCATCGCTATGCACCCGAGCAACTCCAGACCTTCCTCCGTATATTCCGCGGCGTCACCTTCCACCGTCTTCGCCGCCACAGCAAGGATCCTCATGCCTTTTTCGGCCCAGGAGTTCACCCAACTATCCCACGCCGCTCTTTGCTCCTTTTGTAGCCCGGCCCTTTTGGAACCCAGCCGTTCTGTAGCCGATAGCGGGATAACTTTGTCGGGCGCGCCTTTTAAGCAGACAAGGCCCGACTTTCCGGCTTTGACCTTGACGCTCATGGCCCGCCTTTCAGCGGAGAAGGCCTTTTCAGCCAACCTGGGGTGAACGAAGTCAACGTCCTCGACATCGATCCCCGCTTCCCAGGACGCCACGACGATCGCCTGTTCAGTGGGATCTTCTCCGGTGACGCCCGTATCGTCGGGTAAGTGCCGCGCATCGGAAGCGAGAAGGGCCACTCGTAGGATCTCCGCTATCTCCGGCGTTCTGTCCTTCGGACTGAAATCTCGTATCTGCCCTCCCGGGGTCCTGTACGCGACCCGCTCCAAAGCCATCACGTTTTCGGTAAGCGTCCCGGTCTTGTCGGTGCATATTACCGTCACGGAACCGAGCGTTTCAATGGCCTCGAGTTTTCTCACTATCGCCCCCTTCCTCGCCATCCTTTGCACTCCAAACGCCAAAGAAACGGTGACGACGGCAGGCAGCCCTTCGGGCACGGCTGCTACCGCGAGGCTCACGCCCATTAGAAACATGTCCCGGAAAGGAAGGCCCCGTCCCAGACCCATCGACGCGATGAAGACGCAAACGCCGACCGACAGAAGAAGAATTGTCCTGCCAAGAGATTCCAGACGACCTTCTAGCGGCGTTTTCTGCCCGGACGCCGCTTGCACCAGGCGCGCGATCCTGCCCATCTCCGTAGACATCCCGGTGTTCGAGACTATGGCCCTGCCTTCGCCGCGCGTAACAAGCGTACCGGCGTAAACCATGTTCTTTCTGTCAGGAAGAGGAGTCTTTTCCGGCAACGGGGGGCCGGCCAGTTTTGATACGGGAAGCGACTCTCCGGTGAGCGCCGCCTCTTCGACTTGAAGGGACCGGGCCTGTACCAGTCTTCCGTCCGCAGGCACCCTGACCCCGGGCCACAAGGCGATTAGGTCGCCCCTTACCACCGCCTCACGGTCGATCTCCGCGATCGAACCGCCGCGCACTACCCATGCCTTCGGCGGCGCGTAGTTTTCGAGGGCTTCCAACGACCGTTCGGCGCGATACTCCTGAAGAGTTCCCAACATGGCATTCAACGCCACTATGGACGCGATCACGACGGCGTCCACCAACTCCCCCATGAGCCCTGAGATCACCGTGGCCAGAAGAAGTGTGATCACCATCGGGTCTCGGAACTCTGACAGGAAGATGGCCAGGACTCCGGGGCCGTCGCGTCTAGTTATCTTGTTGGGCCCGTCTACCCTTAGCCTTTGTCGCGCGTCTCTTCCCGAGAGGCCGTACGATTGGTCTGTGCGATGAAGCTGGGCGACTTCGTCTATCGAAAAGGAATGAAGCGGCCCGTTCAGTGTGTGCTCCCCTTTGGCCAAGTTTTCGAGCGCCCCCCGCTCTCCATTTGGGTACCGCAGATCAATATGTCTAGAACGCTTTGAACAGTCCTCGAGGGGAGTGCCCGTCGGGCAGAGGCTATCGATATCACGGGGCATCGCTGCCGGCGAACCGCGGCCGTAGCGAGGATCATGATGGACTTTTGTTGATGAGTCTCTAATCACACAGCCTCCCCAAGTTACGTAAGATGACCGTAGTCTTTGCCGGGGGAGGGTTTTTCTTTTGAAGCGTATCCTCAGTCTTCTGTTGGTATCGGCCCTTGTTTTGGCGTCTCTTTCAATGTGTCTCGCTCTTACCGGCTGCAGTAAGGAAACCGCGGTAGCTACGCCCCCGGTTCCGCCGCCGCCAGAAGAGCCACCTTTGCCACCCACCAACGAAGCGCCCAAATTGTCGGATTTGGTTAAGCCCATCGAGCCGAAGACCAAGGTTACAGTCGGCCTCAAGCAGGCCGTATCAGACGCCGGAGTTCTGATCGGCGTGGCCAAGAAGTACTACGAGGAACTCGGAATCACGATCGACATGCAGCAGTTTGCCACGGGTCAGGACATGATCAACGCGCTGGCCGCCGGCCAGCTAGACGTGGGCCTCACGGTCACCGCTTCCGGATTGTTCAACGCCATGCTCAGGGGATTACCTCTAAAGATAGTAGCCGACAAGGGGTACAACATCCCCGGTCAGGGCTATTACCGGTTCGCGCTCCGGACGGATCTGGTGGACACCGTCAAGGATTTTGAGGACCTTAGGGGCCGAAAGTTGGGAATAGTCGGAACGGCCTCTCTCGATGAGATCGCGCTCGATAGGGTCCTTCGGGCCGGAGGCATGACGACCAAAGACGCGGACGTCCAAGTCATAAGGTCATTCCCGGACATTGTGGCTGCCATGGCCAACAAAAGCATCGACGGCGGGATGATCATAGAACCATTCGTCGCTCAGGCCATCGCGCAGGGCATTGGGGACCCGTGGAAGGACCCACAGGAATACGATCCTTACGCCCAGATCGCCCTCGTCGTTTACGGGAAGAGCATTCTTGAAAGGCCGGCAGTCGCAAACGCGTTCATGGTCGCGTACCTTCAATCCGTGAGGGATTACAACGACGCGTTCTTTCACCAAGAAGGCTATGACGAGATCATAGACATCCTCGTCGAGTACTCATCGGTGAAGGAGAGAGTCCTTTTCGAAAAGATGTACCCGACCGGGCTCAACCCAGACGGCTACGTCCGGATGAAGGGCGTGGAGATGGACATCGACTGGTACAAGGAACTGGATCTCCTCACCGGGGATCTGACGGCCGACCAGGTAGTCGACAACTCCTACGTCGATAACGCGATAAAACTGCTCGGAAAGTACGGCAAATAGGACGGTCGAGGAGAGAGAAGAAGTGAGCGACTTCGTGGGTCATCGCGCTCAAGATTCGAAGATAGTGGTGCTCGACGGGACGGGACCCAGCCGGCCGTCGCTCATCACGAAACCCAATCTGTTGAAAGCGTTCGCGTTCTTGTCTCCTTCTCTGCTTCTAATCCTCTGG
Organism: uncultured Eubacteriales bacterium; assembly: GCA_964565305.1. GTDB lineage: Bacteria > Bacillota > Sulfobacillia > Fermentithermobacillales > Fermentithermobacillaceae > DULO01. The sequence goes on from CAZMEF010000061.1 coordinate 3,947, forward strand.
GAGGTGCTCGCGAGAACAGGGGCGATCGATGTCCGGCTGTTTTCGCGGCCCTCCCTCGTTTTTCGTTCCATGTGGCCGCTCGTCAAATCGGGAGAACTTTTCCGCCACGCGTACATCAGCGTCCGGCGCATTGTCGTCGGTTTCTTTGTGGGCTCGGCGCCCGGGGTCGTTTTGGGTCTGTCCATGGGGCTTTTCCCACCCATCCGGGCATCTTTGATGCCTCTTGTGGCCAGCACATTCCCGATACCCAAGCTCGCCATCATGCCCCTCATCCTGTTGGTTTTCGGTCTTGGCGAATCATCGAAGGTCTTCACCATAGCCATAGGCGTGTTCTACCTTGTGCTTATCAACGCCATGACGGGTGTCTTGAACATCGAACCGATATACCTTGACGTTGCCCGGAACTTCGGCGCCTCCAGACGCCAGTTCTATCTGACGGTCGCCCTTCCGGGGTCATTGCCCCTGGTCTTTGCGGGGCTGAAACTTGGGATGGGGACAGCGCTACTTCTCATCGTCGCCGCTGAGTTGTCGGCCGCGAAAGCCGGGGTCGGCTGGATGATCTGGCGGGCGTACGACATGTTCGATATCGAGCGCATGTTCGCCGCTTTAGTCACGCTCGCACTGATCGGATACCTCTTGTCCTGGCTCCTGGACGCCGTCGAGAAAAAGATCATCCCCTGGAAAACTCGCTAAGGGCGGCGCGGTTCTAGAAGGAGGGCCTCACCATGTCTTCTTTGGTTCCAAAAGACGCGTGTTACGACACAGTCGCCGTGGAAGCCGACAGACTCACCAAAGAGTTCGAACTCCCTCACGGGAAAGTGCCGGCTCTTCTGGACCTCACAACCCAAGTTCAAAGGGGCGAGTTCTTTTGCATTGTCGGACCTTCGGGATGCGGCAAGACGACGCTCATCCGCATAATCGCCGGATTGGAGCGCCAGACGCGCGGTACTGTCTCAGTACACAGGGAAAAGACTGACAGGCCCCTTACAGCCATGGTCTTTCAGCAGGACTCGGTTTTTCCTTGGATGACCGTGGAGTCCAACGTCGGGTACGGGCTCGCCATGCAGGGCGTTCCCAAGGCGAAGCGGCAGGATACCGTGGGAAAACTGCTCGCCATGACAGGTCTCACCCGCTTCGGCAAGAGCTATCCGCATCAGCTCTCCGGCGGCATGAAACAACGGGTCAATGTCGCAAGAGCGTTCGCGGCGGACCCGGAAATTCTTCTGATGGACGAACCCTTCGGCCTGCTAGACGAACAAAACAGGCTCATTCTTCAAAAGGAGCTTATGGAAATATGGCAAGAAAGCAAGAAGACCACAATTTTCATCACGCATAGCGTAGACGAGGCTCTATTACTGGGCGACCGCCTTCTCGTGATGACGGCTCAGCCCGGCCAAGTGAAGCGCATTATAGACGTAGGCATAGAAAGACCCCGCGACCTTATCGCTCTAAGGTCCGAGCGAAGGTTCATGGACGCTTACAAGGAGGTCTGGTATCTGCTATCGGAAGAAGTGAAGCGGTCGCGGCGCTAGTCGCCGCCGACGGAGCCGCGCTTCATTCACTTTGCAGGTGGCACGCGTCGCCTATTTTGCCCGCAGCCCACTTTCCCTTGTCTAGCGTCAGGACGCTTATCGAGCAGTTTCCTACCACGTCTCTTCCGGGCACCAGATCGCAAAGGAGCGACAACACCGCGTTAACTACCCCGCCGTGGCTTACGATGGCTACCGTGCGGTCGTGCCCGCCATCATTCCATCGAACTATATCCGAGAGCGCGATCTCCAATCGCCTGCCGACGTCCTGGTAGGATTCGCCTCCAGGTCTTCGATAGTTGATCCTGTCTCTCAGGAAAGCCCGGTACTCCTCGGGCCACAGCTCCTGACATTCTAGATCCGTATGGCCCTGAAAGACGCCCAGGTTGATCTCCCTTAGCCTTCTGTCCAAGATGAGAGGGCACGTTCGGCCCTTCATGATTTCCTCTGCTGTACTTCTGGCCCTTCCAAGGTCGCTCGAGTACACCGCGTCGAAGACGACGTCCGATAGAGCCTTGGCCGTGAGGGCGGCCTGCTTTTTGCCAAGTTCGGTGAGAGGGGTATCCCAGTGCCCTTGCAGTCTTCCTGAACGGTTTGCCTCTGTTTCTCCGTGACGGACAAGATACAAAGTTAGCATCGAACGCTAATCCACCTTGGTCGCCGGCGCCGCCAAGAATTCGACGCGCGGTTTGGGAATATGAGAAGTCACGCTACTAATTCGCCTTCGGACCGGCGACTGCCTGCACGCCGCAATTCTTTCTTTCCGCGCCGGAGGCGAGCCTGCGCGAAGGAATCCGATCGCCTCTTCGTGAATGTCAAATGAGACGCGCAGAAAAGAGACCGCGCGGAATGCGGTAGCAAAGGAGGTCGGTCGTTTGAAGAAGACGGTGATTAAGGGCGCCCGGGTCTTTACAGCCGCCGGCGACGATGCCGGATACCAGGACAATGTCACAATAGTGATAGAGGACGGCAAGATCGCCGCGGTTGGCGGACAAGTGCCCATCCCTGAAGGGGCGGAAGTCATAGACTGCGCCGGAAAAGTGGTCACACCGGGTCTGATCGACGCGCACTGCCACATCGGCATCAGCGAGGACAGTCCCGGTCCCGCGGGAGAGGACAGCAACGAAGCCACAGACCCGATCACGCCCGAGATGAGGGCTCTGGACGCCATCAACCCGAAGGACGTGGCGTACAAAGACGCTATCGCTTCGGGAATTACGTGCGTCCAGGTCGACCCCGGCAGCGCCAACATCATCGGCGGCGAAACTCTGGTCATGAAAACCTGGGGCACAGTGGTGGACGATCTTGTGATCAAGAGGCCGAGCGGCATGAAGGCGGCACTCGGCGAGAACCCCAAGATGACCTACGGACGAGACCGCAAGATGCCCTCGACGAGGATGGGCAACGCGGCGGCCATGAGAAAGGCGCTTACGGCGGCAAAAGATTATCTTCGCAAGAAGGAAGCGGCTAAGGAGCCCGACAAAGTCCCAGACGTCAACATGAAGCACGAAGCGCTCATCCCGGTTCTCGGAAAAAGACTGCCGCTTCGAGTCCACTGCCACAGGGCAGACGACATCGTCACCGCGATCAGGATAGCGCGTGAGTACGACATCATCATCACTCTCGAACACTGCACAGAGGGCGACAAGGTAACAGACGTCGTCCGTTCCTCGGGCTACGGGGTTACCATGGGCCCATCCTTGACGGACAGGAGCAAACTTGAGTGCAAGGATATTGGGTTCGCCGCGCCGGTAGCCCTTTCCAAGGCGGGCGTTAAGCTCGCGATCATCACCGATCACCCCGTGTTCCATATTCAGTACCTGAGAATTTGCGCCGGCCTGGCCGTACGAGAGGGAATGGACGAATCGGCGGCGCTGTTGGGGATCACTCGTTATGCGGCGGAAATTGCGGGAGTAGCGGACCGGGTCGGTTCAATAGAAGTAGGCAAAGACGCGGACCTGGTCATCTGGTCTAAAGACCCGCTGGAATATGACGCCGTCGCTCTCACAACGTTCATTGACGGCGGGATCGTGAACGAGAACCCGCAGAGAGCAGGTGATCGACAGTGAAGAAAGCGTTCGTTAACGCGTGCCTCTACCCCATCTCCGGGCCCCGAATCGAGAGAGGGGCGCTTCTCGTTTCAGGCGGCAAGATAGCCGGGATAGTAAACGCTTCCGACGTGCCGTCAGAGTACAAGGCTACCGACGTGTCCGGCAAAACGATTCTTCCCGGATTTGTGGACGAGCACACACACGTGGGCGTCTGGGCCGAGCATTACGGCCCCATCCAGTTCGACGGCAACGAGAGCACAAACCCCGTCACGCCGGAAGTGAGTTCGCGAGACGCCATCTGGCCCGAACACAGCGCCTTTTCCGACGCAAGATCCGGCGGCGTCACGACTGCGCAGATAACGCCAGGGTCGGGCAACATAATCGGCGGTGAAATGGTCGTGGTCAAGATGCGAGGGACCATCATCGACGACATGATCATAAAGAACCCTAGCGGCCAGAAAGCGGCTTTGGGGGAAAACCCCAAAAACGCCTACGGGAACGACAAGAAGACGCCCAAGACGCGCATGGGAAACGCGGCGGTCATGAGAGGGGCTTTCCTAAAGGCGCGCGACTATCAAAGGAAACTCGATCTGGGGAGATCAGACCCAACCAAAATACCCGACACCGATCTAGGCATGTTGAACCTCCTGAAGGTGCTGCGAAGAGAGGTCCCGCTTCGCATACACGCTCACAGGGCCGACGACATCGTCACGGGTATCCGGGTTGCCGAGGAGTTCGGGTTCGACTACTCCATCGAGCACTGCACAGACGGCATCGCCATCGCTCCGTTCTTGGGCCAAAGGAAGGCTAAGGTCAACGTCGGGCCCAGCATGTGGCACAGGGCCAAGAACGAGACTTACAATATCAGCTTCCGCACACCCGGCGTGCTCGCCGAAGCCGGCTGCCACGTGAGCATCATAAGCGACCATCCTTTCCACCCCGTCCAGTATCTCTCGACGGCGGCCGCTTTGGCTTGGGCCAACGGGATGAAAGAAGAAGAGGCCCTCAAGGCGGTAACGCTGAACCCCGCCCAGACTCTTGGGGTCAGCGACAGGGTGGGCAGCCTGTCTGAGGGCAAAGACGCCGATTTCGTGATATGGAGCGGTCACCCGTTCCGTATCAGGTCAAAGGTCGAGGCGGTCTATATCGAAGGCGAAGAGGTTTACCGGAGAGCTATGTAACCTCGCTTGAGGCCAATAAAGTGGCGTCCATCCGTTAGAAGC
>CAZMEF010000062.1:0-2596 GCA_964565305.1 uncultured Eubacteriales bacterium
CAGACAGTCAATCCCAGGAGGTGTCTGAAAAGGTAAAGCAAACACCGCCGATAGAGGTGAAAATCTTGATTCTGGCGTCGTTCGGCCTCTCGACGTGCTTACCTTTTTTGCCGAGTGAGCATGGCAGCGTGTCCGGCATGCTACTTTACGCCAAGACAGACGAGGACATAGCACCCGATCTAGACTGTGTTATCGGCGGTAACGCCATCAGCGTCAAGACGCTTGATCTCTCACAGGATTTTTCAGTTATCCGATCAAAGCTTGAAAGAATAGCGGATGATCTGAAAAGCGGCTCTGTTGGTTTGGAGGAGAAGCGGTATTCAACTAACCTTGTCGCTCGTGCCTCAAAAAGGTAGTATCGAGGTGAGGCAAGAGCTAGAACTGGACTGCAGCCGGGAGGGTTGATGCGCACAGTGGGTACGATTCGTCTCCGCAAATAAGGCACATCGAAGGGACCTTTGATGGAGGTTCTCGCTTCGTTGTGCCTTTCTTTGTGGTCGAATCCAAACCCAAAGAGGTGCATTTACCTTGTTCCGTTCTCCCAAGAGAGGCCAGGCACCACCAGTATCTGTGTCTCAGAACCTCCTCACAAGCTCCAGAACTATCCGCTGGCTTGTTAGCCGCACCACCATATGTAGCGATGACCATGTCGTCGAGATCGGCCCGGGCAGGGGCCACATAACAGAAGTTCTGGCAAGGACCTGCGGTCGGGTGACAGCCGTGGAGATCGACCCGGCCATGTGCGCGAAAACCGCGCAGAGGACCGCTGACTTCAACAACCTCAATCTCATCAACCGGGACTTTCTTGCGTGGCAGCTGCCCAGTCGCGGAGCCTACAAAGTGTTCTCAAACATTCCTTTCTGCATCACAACGCAGATTGTGAGGAAGATCAGCGAGAACGCGAACCCGCCCGTTGAGGCATGGCTGACGATGGAGAAAGCGGCCGCGAGGCGGTTCGCCGGCATCCCTCGCGAGTCGCTTCGATCCTTGCTACTTAAGCCAAACTTCGATATTGAGATCGTCTGCCAGTTGCGGAGGGAAGACTTCCACCCGCTTCCTTCGGTGGATGTGGTGTTTTTTCATATGCACAAGAAGGCCCTGCCCGACATTCCGCCAAAGCTCTGGCGCTTATACGAGCGGTTTGTGACTGACGGGATGACCGACGCGGCCGGGCTGTTGCGGCGAGTCTTCAGCAACAAGCAGCTGTCAATGGCGCTGAAGCAGGCCGGCATGACGGGCATGCCGGTATCGGGCGAGATGCGATACGTCCAATGGCTGTGCCTTTTCCGAAGCTATCTGGGGAGGCGTTGAGCGGGAATGTTTAGGAATCTGGCATTGGGGAGGCCGGAATACTCAAAAATGGGGCACTGCCGAGAAAAGTGGCACTGGGGCGGCGGCAGTGCGCAGAAATCTGGCGCTGCCGAGGCTGGAATGCTCAAAAATGGAGCACTGCCCGGAAAAGTGGCATTGGGGCGGCGGCAGTGCGCAGAAATCTGGCGCTGCCGAGGCTGGAATGCTTAGAGACGGGGCACTGCCCGGAAAAGTGGCATTGGGGCGGCGGCAGTGGGCAAAGATCTGGCGCTGCCGAGGCTGGAATGCTCAAAAACGGGGCACTGCCGATAAAAGTGGCATTGGGGCGGCGGCAGTGCGCAGAGATTTGGCGCTGCCGATTGGGTCGAAATAACTCGACAGATACGCCTTACCTTTCAACCTCCTTTTGTGGTAGACTTTCCCAGGGGCGCCATAAAGGATTGATATAGCTGAGAATATTCACTCGTGCTATTGAGGAATTATCCTGCGTAAGGGGCCTTTCGCCGGTCGGCAAGATGATTTATATAGTCGCTGCGCTGGAACACCCCCAGTCAATCCGGGCTTTGACCGCAGCACTCGGTCTGGGCCGGAATACCGTCGCAAAGTACTGCAAGGAACTCGAACGTTTGGGATGGATGCGGATCACCGGCGAAGGAGATCGACGCTGTCCGACTGCTATCATACCGAATCCGGTAGAGGCTATGCTGGCTACTGAGTCCCTCCAGCTGATAGATACGGCCCATTTCAAGGGCGAAGAGACGATGAAGCAGTTCCTCGAATGGATTACTGCTCCACACGTTCGCTTCATCTACAATTGTCGCCCGGATTTCCTGACCAGCCCAGAGACAGGCCAGCCACTTGAATATGATGTATTTGCTGAGAAGTACCTCTGGGCGATTGAGTACTTCGGCGATCAGCACTTCGGTCTGACCACGCTATACAGTGACACAAAGGAACTACGGGAGAGACAGAAGCGAGACCTGGTCAAGGTTGGTTTGTCTCAGAAAAACAATATTAGGTTATCTGTTGTAACGAAGAACGATCTAAGTCTGGAGAAGCTTCTGCCTATGGTTCCGTCAGATGTTCCGAAGCGCATATTCGATCCGAAGGGGCCATTTGTGCAGGCATTGGAGAGAGTCGGGAAGGCTTGCGCCACGGGGCAGCAGTGGGACAGGGGATAGGCACCGGAGCGGGCGGAAGTGCGCAGAAAAACAGCGCTGCCGAGGTCGCAGCGCCCAAAAACTAGGCACTGCCGAGAAAAGTGGCACTGCGATGGCGGAAGTGC
>CAZMEF010000062.1:2696-8728 GCA_964565305.1 uncultured Eubacteriales bacterium
CCAAAAACTAGGCACTGCCGAGAAAAGTGGCACTGCGATGGCGGAAGTGCGCAGAAAAACAGCCCTGCCGAGGCTGGAGCGCCCAAAAACTAGGCGCTGCCGCGGCCACAGTGCACAATTTTGCGCATAAGAAGGTATGTCAGTCTCCGCGGTCGAATTAGAAGTCGGTAGTTAGTTGACGTAGCAACGAAATCTAGTTTCTCTGCCCTGACCAGAAGAGTTCTAGGGTTCGTTCGAACTTGGAGAGGAAAAATGAAGCATAGGGCTAGCCTCACCGAACGGGCGGCTGCCGTAATAGTGGACAGGCGCAATCTTCTGTTTCTCTTTTACGTCATTGCCATAATCTTCAGCGTCTTTTCGGCGCGCTGGGTGAACGTAGAGAACGATATTGTCAACTACCTGTCGAAAGACAGCAAGACCCGCCAAGGGATCACCATCATGAGTGACGAGTTTACCACTTTCGGCATGGCCGACATCATGGTTTCAAACGTCACTTACCGGCAGGCGGAGGAATTGTCCGAAAGAATAGGCGAGGTCCGTGGGGTATCATCGGTCATGTTTGAAAACACCGATGGCCACTACAAGAACTCGTCGGCCCTGTTCGTCGTCATGTTCGCGGGCGAGGATAACGATGAAATCAGCCGAAACGCGATGCAGGAGATTAAGCGCATAGTCGAACCCTATGATGTCTCCATCTCCACCTCGGTGGGGGTCGACGGGGTCGCGCAGTTGACCAAGGACATGTTCCTCACCGGAGCATTCGCAAGTATCGTCATTCTGGTTGTGCTCACGTTCACCTCTCGCTCCTATGCCGAAGTGCCCGTTTTGCTGGTGACTTTCGGCGTGGCGGCGCTTTTGCATTTGGGGACAAACTTCATGCTGGGCCGCATATCGTTCATATCCAATTCCGTTGGTGTGATTCTCCAGCTCGCCTTGGCCATCGACTACGCGATAATCTACTGTCACAGATTCAGCGAGGAGCACGAGCATTCTTCAGCTAGGGATGCCGCCGTCTCGGCCCTTACCAAAGCAATTCCCGAGATTTCGTCCAGCAGTCTCACCACGATAGCGGGACTTGGCGCTTTAGCCTTCATGCAGTTCGGAATAGGCAAAGACCTGGCAGTCGTGATGATCAAGGCGATTTTCCTGAGCATGTTCTCGGTGTTCACCTTGATGCCGGGCCTCTTGGTCATGTTCAGCGGGTCCATCCGGAAAACGAAGCACAGGAGTTTCGTCCCGTCCGTCTCGGCTATCGGACGGTTTTCCATAAAGACAAGGGCCGTTATCCCGCCCATATTCGCGGTCGTGCTGGTAGCCTCTTTCATTCTCTCCAGCAGGTGCCCGTATCTTTTCAGCGTCAGCGAGATGCGCGCTCACCGGGTCAGCGCGGACCAACTTGCCCAGGACCGTATCAAAAGCAACTTCGGCGCCAAGAACATGTTCGCCCTCATAGTGCCGTCAGGGGACTATCCCGCGGAGAAAGAGCTGTTAGCGGCTTTGAACAGTTTCGATGAAGTTGAGACCGCCGTTGGTCTCTCCAACACCGAGGCTATAGGTGGCTACATGCTTACCGACGCCCTAACCCCCAGGGAGTTTTCGGAACTCGCGGACCTTGACTTCGAGTGGGCGCAGCTTCTGTATTCGGCTTACGCTGTGAACGATGAGGATTACGGAAAGGTCATAAGCGGTATCAGCCATTACCGCGTTCCGCTCATCGAGATGTATCAATTCCTGTATTACGAAGTCGCCCAAGGATACATGACGCTGGACAGTGAACTTATGTCGAATCTCGAGGAGTACAATGAACTTCTGTCCACGGCGCGCAAGCAGATGCAGGGCGTGAATTACTCGAGGATGGTCGTGTACACCGGTCTTCCAGAAGAGAGTCAGGAGACTTACGACTTCCTCGACAAGGTATACAACGAAGCCGGCAAGCACTACGACATAAACAAGGTGTTCGCTGTGGGCGGGTCCACCAACGCGTCGGACCTGTCTTCTACCTTCACGAAGGACAACCTCACCATAAGCATTTTGTCCGCACTCTTCGTGATTCTCATACTGACCTTCACCTTCCAGTCCGCGGGGCTTCCCATCCTGCTCATATCGGTAATACAGGCCAGCATTTGGATCAACTTTTCGGTGCCTTACGTCAGGGGACAAGGCATCTACTTCTTGGGATTCCTTCTTGTGTCAGCCATCCAAATGGGCGCGAACATCGACTACGCGATAGTGATCACCAGCAGGTACTTGGCTTTGAGGGAAGAACTGCCGGCCCGCCAGGCCGTGATTGAAGCCCTGAACCAGGGATTTCCCACCGTCATCACTTCCGGCTCAATGATGGCCGGGGCGGGCATCCTCATCGGCCTAATCTCTACCGACGGCGCAATCGCGGTCCTAGGCTCCTATCTGGGACAGGGCACTATTATCTCTTTGGTCCTCGTTCTGTTCGTTCTGCCCCAATTACTCTACCTGGGGGACAAAGTGATCGAACGCACTTCCTTCAAGATCAAGACCCCTACGCTATTCAGCCGCGCCGGAGGTGAGGTGCGCCTTGCCGGGCAGGTAGACGGGTATGTAAAAGGAGAGGTCCACGCTTACATTGACGGCACCTTAGCGGGGGAGATTCGGCCCGTGAAGAAGGCCTCGGAGGAGTTGCCCAGCGACAGTGACGGGGATGAGGAAACGGGGGCACCGGAAGCATGAGGGATCTGCGGCCGCCCAAAAGCATATCCATCCTAACGCTTGCTCTCTTCTTATGGATCCTTGTTTTGCCCGCTTTGCCCGCTTTGGCGGCTGCCGCGCAGCCTGAAACCGTGCAGATTTTCGATGCAGATGGCTTGCGACAGCTTTCGAAAGACTGCTCTTACGATAAGTGGTCGAAGGGCAGGACCGTGCTACTGGAAGCGGACATCGACCTCGATAATCAGGATTTCGTCCCTATCCCGATCTTTGGGGGCACGTTTGACGGAAAGGGCCACTGCATTCGGGGGCTCTCGATAAAGGTGGAAGGGTCCAATCAAGGGCTTTTTCGGTATCTCCAGGAGGACGCGGTCATCAAGAACTTGATTGTTGAAGGCGCCGTAGTGCCGGGAGGTGACAAGAGCAGCGTCGGAGGCATAGCTGGCGTAAACGGCGGAACCGTTGAGAATTGCCGGTTTTCAGGTCTCGTGAGGGGCAAAGACAACGTGGGCGGCATCGCCGGCGTAAACGGCTCGAAGGGCATCGTCATCAACTGCGTGTCAAGCGGAGTTGTGTACGGCAAGAGCGTTATCGGGGGCATAGCTGGGACCAACTCCGGGACCATTGTTCGCTGCCAGAACGACTCAAGTGTCAACATCAGCGTGGAAGAACAAAGCCTGAACCTCCAGGAACTGACAGTTGAAGATATCAACCTTTTCAGGTCCTTCGTGGACGCCATGGATATCGGGGGGGTGGCCGGCATCAACGCGGGTGTCCTGCAAACCTGTGAGAACCGGGGGACCGTGGGGTATCCTCACGTTGGCTACAATGTGGGGGGAGTGGCAGGCAGGCAAAGCGGGTACATAACCGGGTGCGCCAACTTCGGGCACGTCTACGGACGAAAAGAAGTCGGCGGAATCGTGGGTCAGATGGAGCCGTACATTACCACCTCTGTGGACTCGTCGGAGATAAAGGTACTACGGAAGGAACTGAATCGCCTCCAGACGCTCATAACCGAGTTCATCGGCGACACCCAGAGTAGTTCCAACGCGATAAACTTAAGTCTATCCTCGGTCCAAAGCGAGCTGGACGAAACCAAGACCCATGCCGAGTCTCTCATCAGTCAAACCGAGATACTTCTGAACAAAGATATAAGCGAGATTAACCGGATAAGCTTGGTGGCAACCGAGGCTATGGACAAAATGGTCCCGGTGATGAAGGCAGTGGCGGACATCACGGAAACGATGGACAGGTCAATCGGCTACATGAGGCAGTCTGTGCATTACCTGGTGCAAGCCGTAGATAGGTTTTCGCAGATGGGTGAGAGCGTAGAAGCGATAGTAGACGCCGTGCAGTCCGCTGTGACCAAAGCGCTTGAAGCGCAGGCCGCGTTCGAGCGAGCAACCGCCGACTTAACAGAGGCCTTAGAACTGCTGCTAAACGGCGGGACCGGCACAGGCGGCGCCGTGACAAGCGAAGTGCTGGCTCTCCTCAACTCGGCTCTGGTCAATCTTCAGGAAGCCGGCGAAATCGTGAAGAGTTCGTTTGACGAGCTCAAAGACGTCCCGGACCGTATGACGGAGATCATTGCTGTGCTCGAACTTGTGGGCGACGACGCGGAGCATGCCCTGACAAATCTTCAGGATGCCATGCAGGTCCTGGAGGGGGCAGCAAAGTCTCTCCCTGTGATAACCCGGGGGCTTTCGGACCTGGTCCAGTATCTTTCCAAACAGCCCGGATTGGACTTTCAAACCACAGATGACGCTTTCCGGACCACAAAGGACAACCTGTTCCGTTCGATGGGCGGTTTGTCGGATTCCGTGTTCAGACTCATCAACACCGTGAAGGCAGAAGGCGACGTGCTCCTAGCAGACATCCAGAAACTCAGCGACCAGCTCTTTCTGGTCATCGATTTGGCCATGGGGTTCGTTGACGGAGTGAGTTCGGGGACGATCGACACAAGCGCCATCGTCGAGGATGTGTCTCGAAACGACGTCGATGGAAAAGCGGAAGGGAAGGTGACCGGCAGCAGAAACCTGGGCGTTGTAGAGGGGGACATCAACGTCGGGGGTATCGCGGGCGCCATGTCCATTGAGCTTCTGAAAGACCTTGAAGAGGAGTTCAGCCTGAACGACAGGCCAGCTATCAGAACCGCGTTCAAGACTCGCGCCGTCATAAGCAAGTGCGAGAACTTGGGGGAGATCATTGCCAGGAAGAACAACGCCGGAGGCATCGTCGGCAACATGGACCTGGGTTACGTGGGTAATTGCGTCTCGTCAGGCTCTGTCGAAAGTACCGATGGGCATTACGTAGGTGGCATCGCCGGTCGTTCCCATAGCGCCATCAACTCCAGTTACGCCAAATCAGCCTTGAGTGGCGGGAACTATGTCGGCGGGATCGCAGGGCTTGGGCAGGAGATCACAGGCTGCGGCTCTCTTGTAACCATTGAACGCGGCAAGGCGTGTCAGGGCGCAATAGCGGGCGATGTGGACAAAGACAGCATCGTCAAAAACAACGTCTTCGTCAGCGATGTCTTGGCGGGCGTGGACGGAATCAGCTACATGGGTAAGGCGGAGCCTGTAAGCTACGAGCAGTTTTTGAAGGTGAAGGGAGTGCCCGACATCTTCAAGGGGTTCCAGTTATCGTTTTGGGCGGATGGCAACCCCGTGGGTACCCTGATGTTCGACTACGGGGACTCAGTAGTTGCGGAGAATATACCCCTCGTGCCGCCCAAAGCAGGGCATTATGGGCGGTGGGGGGGATTACGCACGGAAAACCTCACGTCTGACTTGAAAATCCACGCGGAATATTACCCCTACGAGAAGCTCGTGGGCAGCGACGAGCTAAGGGACGGTTCGATCTCGATCGTCCTAGTGGAAGGGCAGTTTACCGACGCGGACTGTCTCGTGCTGTCGGAAGTTCCCCATGACGTTCAGAGTCCGGCCGTAGAAGACGAGTTCGTTGAGGTGTGGCGCGTATCGATTCCAGACGATGGCGCGGCTACTCACAAGGTCCGCTTTGTCCCGCCTGAGAAGAAGAAGGGCTTGGCGATACGGATCCAGACCGGCGAGGGATGGACCGTTACCGACGTCAAGTGGGATGGGAAGTACATGGTGTTTGAGATCGGCGGAAATTCTGTGACCTTTGCATTGGTCGAGACCGGAGAGACCGCTGCGATCAAATGGGCTGTGCTGGGCTTGGCTGCCGCGGTAATCTCCGGGCTTGTGCTTGCATTCATGCGATCGCTGTTGAAGAAGCGAGGAACCCGCCGTCAGGTGCCGTTGCCATAGGTTACGATGGTTATCTCGCCGAATCGCCAGTAGAAGGGGCGTCAGGGTTGCGCTGATTAGTCG
>CAZMEF010000063.1:0-8641 GCA_964565305.1 uncultured Eubacteriales bacterium
TCTTGGGCAATGGCACTCGCGCGCTGTTCGGGCGTCAACTGACGAAGGGCGTTGTGCTCCCGCAGTAGGGCAAGACACTTTGGGCATATGCGGCCTCCGTCCTTGGCTACGGGCTTACCGCACCTAACGCATAGCCCTTGTTGGCGGCGGCCCTCCGCCCACTTGCCATACCTCTTGCGCAGGCCGTAGACCACTCGGTAGTAGTCGTCAATACGCTCCCAGGGGACAGTACCTCTCTGTACGCGGTGAAAGAAGTTGATGGTCTCCCCCACCAGCTCATTCGCCGGCACTCCGTTGCGAATACCGGATTCCAACACCGCCCAAAAGTCGGCTACCAGTTCGCAGTGATCCTCGTAGAGCCGCATGGCAATCACCTGTACGAGACTAGACGGCTGTTGATGTCCGCAACTCTCTGGGCCGGACCCTGGCAGTTGGTCATAACAAACACCGGATGGCGGCTGTCATTGGTCTTCTTCCGGTGCAAGTCCATGTACCAGCCGTGGCCGTGGACCGTCCGACACCCCAGCCAGTCGCGCAAGGTTACGGGTTCGCCGTTCCTGTCCTTCCAGTCTTTGGCGATCTCCGTCTTGCACTGTGTGCAGTGGCAGTGAGAGCAGGCCTCCAGGTCGGCCAAAGCCCACTCGAACCTGAATCCGTCCAGGTAATAGTGCTCTTTCCAGTTGGTTATCAGCACATTACTCAAGACCTCTCGGTATCTCTTGATAAGGTTCTCGCCCGGATCGGGACAAGCCATCCGAGCTCGGTTGTCGCCGTCGTGTGCCTCTATCTGCCGGGCATCCGGCAAGTAGGGTGCGGGATGGTGCACCCGGCGCAGTGCTTCGTAGTCAACTTTCTCCGCCACGCTCATCTCGCGTTCACCGCCCTCTCAATGCTCAGCTTCTCTGCCAGGTCACGTTGCATAGCCCGCGCGCGTTCCTGCTCTTCTTCGCTAAGGACCTGAATTACGGGCGCGGGAGCCTCCGCCATGGTAGGACTCCTAGACCTCTGCCTCTGTCGCTGCTTCTGTCGTTTGAAATCTTGTTCTAGGACCTCAACGTCCTTCATGGTCTTAGCGCCTGAGTCAATCCACCGGCGGCATATGGCGTCAATGTAAGCGAAGTTGGCCTTCCCGTTCTCGATAGCGAGCGTCACAGCGTGCTTGATGCACTCGCCGTGCAAACCTTCCCTGCTCCATTCCCTTACCTTCTCGATCTCCACGGGTCTGAGAAAACACGTGGGGCTTAGGTTCCGTCCTGCAAAATCGATAGCATCGCCCAGACCGTTGTCGTCGTTGTCGTTTGCCTTCTTGCGGTTGTCCCTCAAGGGAGAAAGGGGGGTAGGGGGGATAACAGGTACGGTATGGTTAGGTACGGTATGGTTGGGTACGGTAAGTGTAGAACTGGGTTGAATATGTGGGTTATTATCTACAGATTTCTGTAGATGTCTACTAGGTGGCGGCAGAAGTGTATGTCCGGATGCCTCCGGTGTCCTCTGGTTCTTACCAGCGTTACATGCCCGACAAGCCACAACCACGTTCTCCAGGGTGGTCGGTCTGTTCGGGTCGATAAAGTCATACGTTGCTCCATCAGCACTCTTGCGGTTTCTCCAGTTGACTGTCCGGCCACAATACCTGCACCTATCCCCATCCCTGTCACGTATAGCGAGAACCAGTGCCTTGTTGTTGTAGAGTTCCCGGTGTCGTCGCTTCTGTTCGGCAGCGTGTTGTCGTTGCCCAATCAGCCGGCCCGCGTAGTCATACCAATCATGGATGAGTAGCCCGGTTTCGTGTTTTTCGATGAATCCAACCGAATCGCCGGGGCCGCAGTTTACTAGGGCGTCAACGAACTCCTGCGCATCGCCCTCCCATCCCGCGGCCTCCGCAATGTCCTCAACGTCATACTGAGCGAGAGATCCGTCCTGGGCATAATCAAGCGCCCACCACCAAAGGAAGTGCAGGTGGCCAACGGCCTGCGGTACGCAGATACAAAGGAGTCGTGCAAGTTTCTTTGCTTTCGGATGCCGCGCCAGTTCCTGATGGCTCTCTATCCACGCCATTACCATCCGCCCCCCGCTGTCTGCCTAGCGCCTACTAGTACTCGAAGTTCTGCCCGTCGTCTGGGTCCTCATCTCTGCTGGTTCTCGGGCTTAGGAACTGCACATGGTCCACGATGACTTCCGTGGTCTTCCGCTTACTGCCGTCCTTGGTCTCCCACACTCTAGACTGCAACCGCCCTTCGACGGCCACCTGCTTGCCCTTGTCCATGTACTTGCACAGGTTCTCGGCTGTCTTGCCGAAGCACACGCAGTCCAGGAAGTCCGCCGTCTTCTGCCCGTCTTTGGGGGGCCTGTCCACGGCCAAGGTGAAATTCGTTACCTGTGTGCCCGTGTTGGGCGTGACCCTCAGTTCGGGTTGTCTGGTTAGGCGGCCTATTCCGCACCATCTGTTGAGGGACATACCTTCTACCTCCTAGGTGGTTAGTTATACGCACACCGCATATCCGCTTGCGGACTATGCAACGATAAACAAAATGCAGGGTAACGCCTATCCGCCTAATGCCGTCGGTAGTTCGTTGTGCTCCTGGCCGTCCAGGAGACGGGTTAGGTGCTTGATCTCTCGGTTCACCCTCAGCATGTAGGTGCCGTCACCAAATGGGTCGACGCTAGTGTCGTGTTCCGCTGGCGGAAGCCAACCTGTAACTGGATTCCACGTTCTATCGGCCCATTCTATCTTCCTTGAGGTATCAGCCACGGTTCTCTCCTCCTCTCGGGTCCTCTATTTCGTAATCCCACTGCCCCAATGCCCCTCTCGCCGGGATCGGCTTGTCCAGGGCCTTCATGCCGTAACCTCCCTCGCCTTGGCGATGACCTTATCGACGGCCTCTATCGCGTCCGCGACGCCTTGTTGATATGGGGTGCTCCGAGATTGGTAATAGCCGTGCTTTTTCTGACCATCAATGTACTCCCGCACCGCCCTGCCAATGCGGGCATCCTCCGCTTCCTTGGCGAGGTCGGCGGGGTTGACGAGGGCGTATTCCTGACAATTGCCTATATCCTTATAATCACACCGTCCATGAGTGCAAGCGCAAGTATGCAGATTCGGAGACTGTACTAGCGTGTGAATGACTTCTGGTATATACACCGTGCGCCTATCCACGCTGCTCACCGCCCTTCAGTTCGGGGTTCTCCCACACGTTGCCGATTCGCTCAACGCAATAGCCCTCATCCCAGAATTTTGGTTGGTACAGATCCAGGAATTCCTCTTCGTAGGTTCCCGGACAGTCTGCGCCACAGTAGACACCCGTCTTGAACGGAGGCACAAGGCGGATATGGAATCCCGCTTGGGCATACTCGATCACGCCTACGGCCTCGCAATCCAACTCTGTGACTCTGAGTTCCGCCAGCCAAGAAACCTTCACAATGTCGCCTTCATACAGGTCCACCTTGTTCTTGTCGAGGATTCCAGTGAACTCGCCTACGGTGGAGGTGAGCACATCGTACTTCCTGCACTCGTCCTGAGAGTAGATGCAAGCGGTATCCGTATAGACGAACCCGTTGTCATTTTTGCCGTTGATGTAGATGAATGCCAGATACCCATACACCCACTCGCCGTTGTCTACCCGCCTACCCCGAAACTTGTGCTCACGCATCCTTGCCACCGCCCTTCAGGTAGGCGTCGATGGCCAAAAGCATGTACTTCGCGATCTCTTTTGGAGTGAGCCAGCAGGTGCCCCCATCTTCTCGGGGATTCTTGCCATCGGGCCTCGGTTCGTGGTGGTCATAGCATGTCTTGTCATTCTCGATAACCACTTCTGCACGACCTCGTAGGTATTCCAGGAGTTCTTCCGCCTTCCTCACCCGCTCCAACAGGTCTTTGCCTGCGTCAAGGGAGAGGGCTTTGCTGATGGACTTTCCTGTGGCAGAGGATACTTGCAGCCACACCGCCTTGGTGTCCTTACCTGTAATCACAGGGGAGTCTTGGACAGCCTCCAACGCCTCCCGCATTGCAGCGCAGGCAGCGTTCTGCTTTCGCATGAGTTCGATATTCAGGTCTACTTCTGCGTTGGCCTCGGCGAGTTGCTGCTTGAGGGAGTCACGCTCACACTTGGCCTTGGCGATTTTCCGCTCGAAATCCGCAGAACAGCGGAAACATTCCTTGGCTTGCCGTATCTCATCGTCATAGTCGGAGAGATACGCTCCTCCGTCCCGTTTGAGATCATGCATTGTCGGAAGCCTCCTTCAGCAAAGCGTTCAGCATCTCTTCGAGTTTGGCGTTCTGAACATCCCAAGCCGCAGCCCAAGCCGCATCCCTAGCCGCAGCCCAAGCCGCATCCCTAGCCGCATCCCTAGCCGCATCCCAAGCCGCATCCCTAGCCGCAGCCCAAGCCGCATCCCTAGCCGCAGCCCAAGCCGCAGCACTAGCCGCATCCCTAGCAGCACTAACCGCATCCCTAGCCGCAGCCCAAGCCGCAGCCCAAGCCGCAGCACTAGCCGCATGTAGTTCTTCGTCCGTCGCTTCGCCTTTCAGCCAGCGTCGCTTAACTCCAATCGCAGTCCAACTTCGCTTGTCGGGTTCACGCCCCGCTTCTCTTTCACGCAGTAATGCTTGCTCGGCGCACCAACAGGCGAATTCATGCAGAGTCTTGGTAGCGTCAGCCATAGCCAACACCTTGCGGTGACGGGCGCAGAGTTTGTCGTCGCCCTTCACGATTTCACCGGATAACTCTACTCGGCAGATGATTGCTCCAAGAGCGTATTGCAGTGCGTCTAGCGCACGCAGAGAAGCGTGCATACCGTTGTCGCACAATTCTAGCGACCCCTCGGCGGTTAACGTCTGACCGACTTCAACCTTGGTGTGCGGGGGATACTGTAAGCAGCCGTTATCTGCAAGCCAATGCCAAGCCAATACTTTGTCGCTCATTTCGCACCTTCTTTCGCCTTCTGGTCGAGGTAGTCGGACCAGCACTGGCGGCATGTCTCCTCCGACTCCACACAGACGTTAGGTTGTGGGCACTGCACCTCACGAGGGCAGGGCATCCAAGGTTTGGTTAGCGCATCAAACGCCGCATCAACCATACGCTCAAGGTGTTCACAGCGGGCCAGGTAGTGGGGCAGGGCTTTGGCAACAGTAAAGATGTCGTCTTCGGCAACGCCCATGTCATCGCCATGCGTTAGATTGACATCAATCCAAGCCCCGTAACCGTACTCGGCTCTTGCTTCGACGCTCAACCAACGGTCAATCTTCAAAAACTCGCACATCGCCCTATCCGCCGCTATGTCACGCTTGCTATCGCTCACTTCCTAACCTCCTCGCCCTCCGCTATCGCCCGGACGGAGGGTGCGCCGGTTGTGGCCGCCGGGTACGGCCGCTGAATGGGGAACGGTCTATCACCTTCCGTTCTTCCTCTTGCGTCCTCCTACGCTAGGCGGTGACGCTCGTCGCCACAGGCCCGCCTTCGGCCTCCACCCGTAAATCCCAGCCCGTAGGGTGCAGGGGCTTTCGTTGAGGGCAGTCGGTCATCAGAAAGTCAAAGTGCTCTCGGGCTTCCGCTATCTGACGCTTAATGAGCCTCGCTATCGTCGGCTGAGAGTAGCCTGTCAGGGTCTGTAACTCTCGCTGTAGACTGCCGTCCAGGAGATAGCGGGCGGCCACCGGATATTGCGCCCGAAACTCGCCCAGCAAGTCTCCTACGGGCTGAGGGAGGGAAGCGGGGACATACCGCTGCCCTCCGTGGTCCTCGTCCTCCCTCATTGTCCGGCACACGCAAGCGCGGAGCATACGGTCGTCGTCCCTGAGCATCATCCGCACCTGGTTGTCCATGCACACCCCGGCGTAGGTTGAAAACTTAGTGCCCCTCATGGGGTCGAAGGCCTTGCATGCCTTCCAGAGCCCGAGCAAGCATTCTTGGGCAATGTCTTCAAAGGAATGCGGAATCCTGCCTTCCCACTTATGGGCGACGTGGTAGGCGAGCTTCGTGTTTTTCTCGAAAAGTTCCTCGGGCTTCATGTTGGGCACCTGCCTTTCTTACCGGCTACCTGTCGGACTTGAACGCGCCCACAGGCACCGAAACAGGCGCAGGCACAGGAGACCGGGCGCCTATCATCTGCCCGATGCGTTCCACGTCATGCAGAAGGGTGTCCGCCAAACCTCGGACCATTACCGCAAGGCCAAGCGCCGATTCGCCTTCAAAAGACGGCATTTTCTCCGCCCCCGCAGGGCAAACGCCGGCCAGATCGTTTTCGGCGGCGTAGGCAGTGTCCGCTACATGCCTAAGGGTCTTCACTGTTTCCCGTAGGTTCTCGATGAGCGTGTTTTCCATTGTTTCTTCCTCCCTCATATTCCCCGCCTCTCACCGGGGTTGTCGTCGCTGCCGTGTCTAACTACTCTCCCGTCCTCCTGCCGCCCAGAAACCGCCTCCTTTGCTCCTCGAACGCCCTGCGGTATCTGTCTTTCGCCTCGTTCAATTGGCGTATGGCGCAGTCTACCTGAGTCCTCGGGGCTGTCGCCGGAAGCTCGTTGAACCGACACTCCGCTACCCGCAAGGCGGTTTTGGTTTCGTTCACGGCCTGTCGCATGCCCGAACCCCTCCCCCCAGACGCTTGTCCACAGGTGGGCGGAAAGGCTTGCCCGCTGTAAGCCTTCTCCTCCTTTACTGCCGGCCTGCCGTAAGCGCTTGCGGGGCTATTCGCGGTCAGGCCAGCAGGTTACGCCGTTAGCCCTCGTGAGCCATCTGGTCTTTGCTGTGGCAATTAAGCCCCCGAGAGTCTTTTGCCTTGCAGTACCACTTGGTCTTCTCGTCAACGAACTTTATCCACCGTCCCGGTCTGACGGGATCGGGTCGGCTGTTTCGGAAGGTGATCTTGCGCCACTCCATTTCCTCCAAGGGCCGTTCCTTGCCGCAATAGGCACACCGAACCAACCCAGTCTTTCCTTCCTCCTTCATCCAACTCTCACCACCTTTGCGGTTAGGGCTTGCACCTCACGCTTGAACCGCTCTGCGTCCGAGTTCTCGTTGCTCAGATGGATGAGCACGATCTCCCTCACCTTCGACAGGTCGTTCGCCCTCAGGAGGTCCTTGGCCCGCCCTATGCTCATGTGGTTGCGTATCACCCTGCGCATTACCGCCTTATCCACCAAGCCCTGTTCCACGTTGCGCTTCAGGATCTCCGGGTCGTAATTACACTCAACCATCAGGTGCGTGAGCCCCTTGAACTTGAATGGGCTGTAGGCGGTGTCCGTCAAATACAGCAGGCGTTCGTCGCCCTGGCATACAAGGAATCCACAGGGTTCTTGGGCGTCGTGTACGGTGGGGAACGCCATAACCCGCCATTCTCCCACCTGGAACCACTCTCTGAGCGTCACGCTATGTAGGCGGTGAGACTCGAAACCGAGAGCCTTCAAGGTGCCCTCGGTCGCGTAGACATCTACCCCCGCCTTCAAAAGGTCCTTGACCGCCTTGGCATGATCCCCGTGCTCATGGGTGACAAGGCAACCCGCAAGTTGTGAGAGGCCGAAGTCCAGCCCCTCCCGTATCTTTTTGAGCGGGATTCCTGCCTCAATGAGGAGCGGGGAACCGCTACCCGCTAGGTGATAGCAGTTCCCGGTGCTTCCCGAAGCGAGGATGCTAACCCTCATTAGTAGCTCGGCCCTCTCCGCTTGGGTTTCTCGGGCTTTTGCTCTTTCTTGGGTTCCTCCTTCGCTGGCTCTTCCTTGACACTGTAATCGGCGTCAATCACTTCCTGGTTGGCGTTTTCCTTGACCTCATCCTCGAATGCCTCATCCAGTTCGTCATCGTCAGCCTGAGCGAACGCCATCTGCATCTCGGTTGACATAAAACCATACTTGCCCAAGAGAAGCCGCAAGCACGTCTTCATGGCCATCTCGTCGAAGTTGGACTTCCACGCCGAGTTGTCGTAGCCGTACGACGCGGAATACCGCTTACCGTGGTGCTCAACGTCTTCCTTGCTCATGTAGAGGGTCTTCTTGAACCCGTTAAGCAACCGGAAGTGGGCCAGATACCCCTGCGCCTTGCGACTTGTGGGCTTCCCGGTGACAGCGATCTCGCCAGTCACCCAGTCCTCATCCACATTCAAGCCCTCGTAGATAAGTGCGGCGTTGATTACGGCGTATAGGCCGGAACGCTGCGCTAGCTGGATGTACCCCTTGTATCCAATTTGGAACTGGGGCTTGCCCTTGTAAGGCACGATGTAGGCGAAACCCAGTGCCTTGTTGATAGGTAGATCCAGGGTCGCCGCCTTCAGCGCTTCCATGGCCACTGCCTGCGGGTCGCACTGCTGTAGATACTTGTCGCCTCCGTAGAGGTCTAGCAAGGATGCCACAAACGCCGGAGCCTTGCTTTTGAGGCAGTTATCCAACTGCTCCCTGATGTCTCCCTGACTTAGCGCAAGGCCAAGTTTTTGTATGGGCGTGATAGATGCTGTTGCCAATTAACTCTCCTCCCTTTCTATCCTCAAAACCTTGTCCTCCGGGCTTACGATGAGCGAGATTACCTGCGCTCGGGTTTCGGGAATCCAGGTCACGGACTCCCGGTTATCCAGCCAGATAGGAGCCACAAACCCGTAGTGCCTCTGCAGGGTGTTAATCACGTCCAATCCTGCCTGTATCTTGCCTCCGTTGTTGAGG
>CAZMEF010000064.1:0-8604 GCA_964565305.1 uncultured Eubacteriales bacterium
TCGGCCGCTCGCCACAGTGCCCGATTTGCCTGCGTTTGTGCCCCTGACTGGACTCCGGGGCGCAAATCGGCGCGATCGGGCACCGTGGCCAGGGTCAGAAAAAGGGGCGACACCAGTCGCGTGGGGTCCATCGCGCGATCTCTCCGTCTGCGACCTCAAGGCGCTCGAACACGGTGCGCACCAGATGTTTTTGCATGTCGGCAGACGCCTCGCGAATCAGGCTCTGCACCGTCTGCAGCCGCTCTATCACCCGATCCAGATCGCGCCGCTCCAGGCTAGCACGACGGTCCAGTTCAGCCTGCCTGGCAGTGAGAACGCCGAGTTCCTCGGTGCGCGACCGCAGCGCACGGTTGTACGTGTCGGCATCCAGATCGGCGCTCACCGCGAGATCGACAAGGCGATCCATCTCGCCCTGTAGCCGGCGGATCTCCTGGTACAGGTGGTCCCTCTCTGCCCGCCGCTCTTCGTCCGCAAGGGCGCCGAACGCCTCCAGCAGAACATGCTTCAGCCCATCGATTACGTCAACTGATGGGATCAGAGCATCCAACAGATCCAGGGCACTCGACTCGAGTGCGGTGGCGTCGCTCCACGGCTGGGGACACTCCCCTCGTGTCGCATGGCGATAGTGCCTTTCGCCATCCGGGCCTCTGTAGCCTCTGAGGCGCTGGCCGCACTCGGCGCAGTAAAGGGTCCCGGTCAGGGTGTAGTCGTGTACGTAGCGGCGGCGATCGGGATCAGCCCGCCTCCAGGTGATCGTCCGACGCGCCAAGACATCGCGCACGCGATCGCACAGATCCACGTCGAGCACGGGCTGATAGTTCGCCTCGATCCACACGGTGTCGTTGTCCTGCGGTGCGATGTCCTTGTTGTGCCCGGAGCTAGGGACCCAGCCGGCGTAGACGCGATGGAGCGCGAGCACGCTGCGCGTGTTGTTCGGATCCCACCGGCGCGGCTGCCCATCCTTGCCACGAAACCGCCAGCCCTCGGCGTTCAGCTCGACAGCGAGCGCCTTGTAGCCGATCTCCCCATCGGCATAGCGTCTGTAGCACTGCTGCAGGGCATCGTAATAGAGACGGGGAGAGCCATCCAGGGTGTACGTCTCCGTACTTGGCAGCAGTGCGCCAGTGATGGCCTCACGCTCGCACCCGAACGGCGTGCGGCCCCAGTGACGCCCGGAGCTCTTCTTGAAGCCGATGTTGGCACGCATCCGCTCCGAGGCCAGATCCGACTCGAGTTGGTTGACGATGGCGATGAATCCGAGCATCGCCTGGCCAATCGCGCCGCTGGTATCAAAGTGCTCCTTGAGGCTGACGAGAGCGATCCCCCTGGCCCTGAGCTCGTCGACAAAGCCATAGAAGGAGCGCACGCTGCGAGAGGCGCGAGAGAGCGACTCGACGATCACTGCGGCGATCGATGCATCATCCCGCACTCGCAGGCGCAGGCGCTGCCAGTCGGGCCGGTTGTCGTCGCGCCCGGACTGGTGGCCCTCGGCGTCAACATAGATGTCACTCTCATCGACGAGCCAGCCGTGACGCCGGGCCTCATCGAGACACGCCTGGCGCTGCCGCTCAGGCGACACCGTGTCGCTGGCGTTGCGCACGATGCTTTTTCGGATGTAGATCAGGGCGCGGTTACGAAGGCTGGCCATGGGATCTATTGTTCACTCCAGTGAAAACCTCGTGCCGGAACCCCTTGCACTTGTAGAACATTTGTTCTATTATGGGACAGTCTGCAGTTGTGGTCAAGACCAGCATAGCACGACTATTGAGCGATGGCTCAAAGTGGAGCATGAGATGGGCGAAAAGAAGCAGCAGCGGGACAAGCAGCGGAAGGAGGTGTTGGCGATCCTGGATGTGCTAGAGTGGGTGCTGAGGCGGTTGAGGGAGATAGCCGCGGGAGACTAGCGCATGAAGACCAGCTTGTCGCCTTGCCACATCGGGCTCACCGGGTAGCACGAGCTCCATGACAGTACTTGAACTTTTTTCCTGAACCACAGGGGCAGAGATCGTTACGACCAACGCCTCGGAACAGCGCGCCGTTGACCTCGTCGACAAAGTCGATACGCCTGGAGGAAGGCAGACAAAATGACACCCATGTAGCGTTGTCGCGAGCGGTAACTGCAAAGTCACCGAGCGAGATGATATTCATGCCAATGATGGCGCCGAAGCTGCCCTGGGTCTCTTCGACATCTGCCACTTGTACCATCGGAACAAGCAGCCGGCTGGGCAACAAGACCAGGTTCACTATGTAGGTATTGGATTGCCCCTCGCCGCCGGCGTGGTGGATTGTGCTTAAGCCAGTCGGTACAAGGCCTAGCTTCTCGGCAGTGTCTCGCGTGATATGGCTTCCGGTAGCACCAGTATCCCAAAGAGCCCTGACCTCTAGAGACTGGATGTCCGCAGGCATGTCCGCAGCAGGATATCCAGCAGTCACCACAACGGGGGTGATGATGCGGTTCAGCCGATGTGTGGCCTTGTAGGTGAACGCGCTGGGATGATCCGCGCTGACCTCTCTCAGCATATCACGCCAGAACGACGTGGGTTGAGCTGATATAGCTCGTATATGCCTCTTCGCCCGGAACACACTGCTGAAGCATGAAGGTGCCGAGAGGGCGACTCTTCTGTGCGCCGACGTATGCCTCAGCCATACTGTCGTATGCCTCAACCACCTGGCGACCTACGAGAACAAGGACTTTGCCCGGGTATCTCTTGACCAGCTCATCCTGATTCTCAATGAAGTAGTTGAGCTCTTC
The DNA here is from genome assembly GCA_964565305.1 of uncultured Eubacteriales bacterium. Lineage (GTDB taxonomy): Bacteria > Bacillota > Sulfobacillia > Fermentithermobacillales > Fermentithermobacillaceae > DULO01. The sequence goes on from CAZMEF010000064.1 coordinate 2,753, forward strand.
TCGAAATCTGGCTGCCATCATGCCCCCCAACTTCACTAGCGTGCGCGGATCGTCAATACCATTATACGCGAAAAGGGGCGCCAAGTGTCAACCAGCTTCTGCTGCGGGAGCTCGCCGCGGGGGGCTAGAGCAGCTCGCCCTGCGTCCCCTTCGGTGCGCTCTCGCGGACAGCCTTGTTGAACGTCATGTTGGCGGGCGGGTAGTCGAAGCCCTGGCCTGCCAGCAGTTCCTCGATGGTCCTAATCTGTACCCGCTCGTAGTGACGGCCCCAGCCGGGCGAGTCATAGTAGCCCGCGGCGATGGCTTCAAGCTGCATGGGTTTGGACGCGGGCTCCAGCGTGATCAGAAACGCCATGACCGCTTTGTCGCGGCGCATCGAATTGCGTAGGTCACCGATGACGTTGCGCTGGACGTGACCCGACTTGACCTGAACGACGATCTTCTTCGCCTTACCTTTGGCGGTGTCCTGAAAAAACAGCACACCATCCACGCCCTGGTCCGCGCCCTTTTTCCCGCCGTGCGATGACCGCGCACCAATCAGTCCCAACGCCCAATGCTCGAACTCGTGGGTGTCCTGCTCCTTGAGTGCCGCCGCCGATGCGACGTCCACGGGCACGCCGACCACGCGGTACTCGGGTTCCGGCACGAACGTTTCCCGCAGGCGCGAGCGCATCAGCCCCACCGCTAGGTGCGTAATGTCGATCCCGATCCACTGCCGTCCGTGCTTCTGCGCTGCGATGACCGCTGTGCCACAGCCGCAGAACGCGTCGAGCACGACGTCGCCGGGGTTGCTGCTGGCCAGGATGATGCGCTCCAGCAGGGCGAGAGGCTTTTGCGTGGGGTAGCCCAGGCGCTCAGCGGCCTGGGAGTTGATCGCCGGAATATCAAGCCATGTGTCGTCACAGGGTGTTCCCTTCATCTCATCCAGGTACAGCTTGAGTCGTGGCATGCCCCGCGAAGAATAGACCAGCAGGCCGTCTGCCTCGAACTGTTCCATCTTCTCCTTTGTGTAGGCCCAGCATCTCGACGAACCCGGCCTGAACCCGTGCCACTCGTACAACTGTCCTTTTGATGCGCGTTGCATAGACGCAGTGAGATCCCTAGTTGTGAACCTGCGCTGGGTTAGAGGGTCGACCTGGGAATAGTGTGACTCAAGATAGGCACTAGAGTACGGCAGAAACGGCTGATTCCATGTCCAATCGGACGAGCGAGTATAGAACAGCAGTCGGTCCTGTACTACTGCGTACCGTTTCCCAACATTGGAATGGGCAGAAGTACGTTTCCATGTAATCTCGTTCCGAAAGTTCTCCGGTCCGAATATCGTGTCCATCACGACCTTGAGGTAGTGGCTGGCGGTGGGATCGCAGTGCAGGTAGATGGAGCCCGTGGGCTTGAGGACGCGGTGCAGCTCGATCAGCCGGACAGTCATTATCACGAGGTAGGCGGCCACGTCGTTCCGCTTGACCGACGAGACGATCGCGTTGACGATCTCGACAGTCACAGGGTTGGCACGCTGGTTGATCTCGGACAGCGCCTCCTCGGACGACGGGCCCCAGTGCCACGTGTCGTCAAAGGCCGTGATCTGGGCGTCAGCGGACTGGCCTGTGCTCTCCTTGAACAGCACGTTGTACGAGCGGTTGGAGTTGAACGGCGGGTCGAGGTAGACCAGATCCACGGACGCATCGGGGATGTGTTCGCGGAGGATGTTGAGGTTGTCGCCGTAGTAGAGGAGGTTCATGCTGAGCCGACCCACCAGGTGTCAGTGTCTTTCGTGTTTCCGAATGCGCTCAGCAAACTCCCTAGCGAAGGCATCGGCATCTGTTTCCTGCACAAAGGTCACAGGTCGGTTAGTCAAGCCATATCCCATGTTCCGAACGGCGTTATCGTATGTCTTGACGAGGGAATCGTCTGACGGCTTCCCCAGCAGGAGGAAGAGGTCCCCGAGGCTCGGGCTTTGACAGAGAAGCTGTCCTCGACCAATCCACGTGTTGGCCTTCTCAAGAAGACTGCCGCCCCTGACAAGGTCCAGTGACACGGGCTCAAGCGCGTGCAGAATCTCGTTGCGCCAAGTACGCTGGAAACGGTACTCGTATGTCGGAGTAGTCACCGTCGCTGGGGCCAAGTGAGACATTATTCCGTACTCTGAGAGGCTTGGCTCGAAGGCCCCCCACACCTGCTCATCTGTGCGGCTAAGGGCTTGCTCGCCGGATTCGTAGCGCAGGACGAGGCGCTCGAACAGGCGTTCAAGGGTGCTCGCCAAGTCCTCGCTCAGCCCTCCGCCGCCAACAGCAAACGAGAAAGCGGAATCATCCCTGGGAACCAATCGATCAGCGAACTCAATAACGTCATCCGGCAAAGACCGAAACAGGGATGGTTGAGAGATGTCCTCCGCTAACCGACTGACCTCGGCCGCCACAAAGCGAACAAAACGCCGGTACTGGTTGGAATCGATGGATGTGAAACAGTCGGAGATTCTCCCGTACCGCTGATTTACCTTGGCGTCGAGATATCGCGCCTCTCTTGAGTAGATAAGGACACCTACATTCACGAACTCCTCAGTGACCTGATCGTGAGTGTACCGCAGTACGGCATAGCGGAAACCATAATCTGTCATGCTAATGCCTCCCTGAGTGAGGCCTCGAAGCGGCTCGCATTACCACACAAGGTCCTGATATGATTATAGATTCTATCTGCGTTTCCGTTGCGTTGCAACTCGGACGGCAACGCATCGCACACCGCAGCCAAGTCGCGACATGGCAGAGAGTGGAGGGCGTTAGTAAACTCGCCGAATGGGAGATCTGGCCGCTGCCTCAGATGCGCATAGAAAAGATGATCTCGCACGTAGGGCTGGCCGCGAAGGACAAACGGATCGGGCGGAGGTCCGATCAAGTGTAGGAACGAGAACGCCTTCTCGTGGTCAATTAGGTAGAACTGATCCCTCCACGAGAGCAGATTCACATTCCCGTAGCCAACGTGACCAACTCGATCCGTGTTCTGTATCAGCATATCGAAAGCGAACACGCGAAAGGCGGACGACAACTGCTCACCGCTTATGGGTTGGCCCGCGCCGTGTGGTTGCGAGCCCACCAAGTAGCGGGTCCCAAAGTGCGACCCAGGAGTGGCGATTTCAGCGATCCGTCGGTCTGTGATATGCGCCAACAACGAGAAGGGCAGATGCACGACTGCCGGGTCTGGCACCATCAAGCCCAGCATCCGGGCCAGGATAGATGCATACACTTCGCAAAGCACCGAACCTGCCAGCTGGTTCGCGAACTTGACTACATACTCCGAGTATCGGCCTTCGCTGTCCCGACACTCAAACAACGCCGGAAGGGTTGCACCACTGCTCATAGCCCTTAGGAAGGTTCGCGCCTCTATGTGTTCGATGACGTGTGCTCCTGTCTCGTTCTGCGCCCCAGCTGTCGCCGCTCTCCCCTACCCGTGGCGCGCGCAAAGCGGCGTTTGGCCGCGGTGATCCCCGTGGCGCGTTTCCAGGAGAACGAAAGACCCGGGATCCCGGTATTCGTTCGTCGTCTGCGTCGCGCCATATCACGTACCTCCTGATCAAGCGGCGGCGCTTCACGGTGGGCTATCTCACACCACCACATGGTTAGCGCTGCACACCCCACAAAACCGCACTGGCGCACGCGCCAAAGAAAAGCGGGCTCGGGGGCCGCTGTAATGGGCATCATACAGAGCGCCTACGCTCGCTCGTTGCGCGGCAGATCAGCTTCTTGAGGCGCATAATCGAACAAATGTGCTATAATGACATCGGATCGATTATGTTCCGTTGGAGGATGCCAATGCCCGAGAGTCTCTATCCGCGTCTGTATGCGTACTGTGAGGCCGGCCTGCCGATCAACAGCGCGCTGCAGCTCATCTACCTTGAGCTTGTACATGACATGACGCTGCGCGACAAGCCACCCTCAGCGCTGCGAGCACCCGCTTCGCAGACACCTGGTGACATGCCGACAAAGCAGCTCTTAGCCCCGTCCGCGATCGGAATCCCGGTCCAAGCGTAACGCTACGCTTCGCGCAGTATCGCCAGCAGCTGACCGCTGAACAGCGCGATCTCGACCATAGAGTAGGCCAGCGGCGTATTGTCCGAGGTTCTCGGGGGCAGCGTGTCTCGCTCATTCTCCGGGATCAATTTGGCGACCTCTTCCAGCAGGGCGTCATAGTGTTGCCCAAGCAGCAGCAGATGTCCAGACATGCTGCTAACGATTGGCATCAGCATGCACGCATCCTCGTGCAACTGATGGACCTGGCCAAAAAGAACGTCTCTACTCATCTCGCCTACTTCCCTTCCTGCTGCCTACCGACTGTCAGTATCTCTACCTCTCCCCCAGCCCCCGCACCATATCCAGCACGACCTTGCGGTGGGCGTCATCCAGCGCCTGGTACGCCTTGAGCAGCTCCTCCTCGTCCGGCTCGAGCACCCCCGGCTCCTTTGGCGGCAACCCCGCCAGCCAGTCCAGGGAGACGTCCAGGGCCCGGGCGAGAGGAATCATCAGTTCAAAGCGCGGACGCCGCTCTGCATTTATGATCTGTGAGATGTGCGCCTGGCGTAGCCCCGAATACCTGGCCAGATCACTCTGAGTCCAGTTCCGAGCCAGCATGGCTGCGTTTACTCGCTGTCCGATCTGCTTGGTGTCCACAATTCCAAATATATCACAAAGGCTATGACTTTATCCCAATTCTGGAAATTGCCCCTCCAGCCTCTTGACTTCTGATAACAACTGCTGTAGGATAATAGCGTTTGGAGGAGGTACTGATGACACTGATCAAGCTACTGCACGAATTGAAGGGCCGGCGGACACAGCGCGAGTTCGGAGACATCCTGGGGATCTCGCAGGTACATGTTAGCATGCTTCTCTCGGGTGAGCGCGCTGCCGGCCGCAAGGTTGCGGAGGCGCTCATTCGGGCTTTCCCAAGCCGACGGAGCGATATTCTAGCTGCCTTTTTTGCCCAGGAATATAACAATCCCGATACCGCTAAAGCGACCGAGCCCGAGCGCGAGGCAGAGGAGGGGTGATGTGGTTCAAGCGTAAGCAGGCACCAGAACCCGCGCGGCCAGAACCTAAGCCGCTGACAGCGGAGCAGATCGCCGAGAACGAGAGGATTTGGGCGTGGCGGGAGGAGACGAATCGGCGCAACTCACTAACGTGGGACGAGAAGATGGACGAGGCACAGTGGCACCTTGATCGCGGCGAGCTCTTCATGGCCTACACGATCCTGTCGTGGCACCAGTGGCCGATAGCCGAAGGCGAGAGATGCGCGTTCGGACAAGAGGTTATCCGGCTGCTGGAGCTGTCTTTGGAACACGCTGAGCTAATCGAAAAGAGGCGGGCAAGGCATGAATGAGCGTCCGCTATATCCAGCCGATCAGGCTCATCAGCTTCGTTACGCCCGCCGAGATGGCAAGCGTCAGCACCATCCAGAACATTCTGGATCGAGCGGTCTCGTCATGGCCCAGCTCCCAGGTGAGGTCTTCCCACTTACGGCCAAGCCAGCGGCGTCGGAAGTGCGCCACGCAGTCCACAGCTCGCGGTGTAGGGCGGATCGACGTCCCCTTCTCGATATGAATCGTCAGGTAGTCGGCATTGACAAGAGCGTCCAGCATCACTGGGGCAGCGCGCCCGAGCTTGATCTCGTCGGCCGGGCCAGTGCCCTCGCTCGGAAGCAGGCGGGTTTCCGCGAGGGATCGGATGACCAAATAGCCCTCGCTGTGCGTCGCTCGCTGAGCATCCACCAGCCGCCGCAGAAACGGCAGATCGTCTTCCAGAAGATCATCGAACTTTCCCATATCCACCTCCACGCGCAATCGTAGCGCACACGCACACTGACAACAA
>CAZMEF010000065.1:0-8580 GCA_964565305.1 uncultured Eubacteriales bacterium
CGGAATCTCGCCCGTCCCGCGCCTTTGGGATTCGACATCGGGTTGGAACCAGCAAGAAAGGCTCAGATCGCACGCCCTTTGGCGCATCCACTAGGAAACGTCGGCGCACGTGGAAACGCCCGGGTGCACGACCTCGGAGGAAAACGCCTCGTCTATAATCTCGTGGGCGATCCGGACTATGCCGGTGTAGGCATCCAGTTCTTGCGAGGTCCGGTGTTCTAGCCACCTTATGGCGAGTCTTTCGGCGCTTCTGGTCCTGTTGGCTAAGACGGAGCCCAAGGCCTTCATGAGCGCCTTGTGTTCTGTATACGTAAGCCCGTCGCCAAACGCGAAGGTCTCCGAGATGTTTATCCCGATGGACCTCGGGTCCTTTACGCGAAGGACTTCGCCCAACGCCTCCCATTGATCGCGGTTTGCCCCTTGGTAGCCCGCCGTATAAAGATCGCCTATGCGAGACCCGCCGCGGATGAACGCCAGTTTTTCGAGGCCTGCGCCTGCCGTCCTGTGAAATACAAGTATTGTGCGCCGTCTGGCGTACATCATCGTGGCGGGCAGAAGACTCTTCATGACGGGGTCTTCGTTGTATTCCCGACCCACGACGACCCACGTGTCAAACCCTTCTTCCTCCATGAGGCGCGGAAGGACAGTGTCTAGTCTGTAGGCTAACCACCCGTCCATGACCTCTGCCTGATGTCGCAGAGGCAAGACTTTGGCCATGATCGACACCTCCATCTCTTTCTAGTTTCTTGTTTGCCGTCGGGCTCTTGTATTCCTTTATGCTTGACCGCTGTCTTTCTGGCTAGTAGCCTGTTCTTGGGCGTATCGGAGGGTGAGTCATGACGCAAATGATTTTCCGTGATGGAGAACGGCCTCCTGTTATTCATCTGGCGATGAGCCTTGATATCGGAGGCGTGGAGACGCTTGTCGTGGGGCTGACCCGAACGCTTCGAGACATGGGATGGCCCGCCTCTGTCGCGTCTAATGGAGGCAGGCGCGTGGCGGACCTCGAACAAGCCGGTGTGCCGCACCACGTCGTTCCCCTTCACTCGCGCTCCCCGGTTAACATGCTAAAGGCGGGGCACCGTCTAGCGTCTTTGATCGACGGTTTGGGAATCGGCCTGGTCCACGCTCATGCCCGTATCCCGGCCTGGATTGCCGAACCGCTCTGCAAAAAACGCGGGATCCCCCTCGTAACCACCTACCACGGAACCTACGTTTCGGGTCGATTTTGGAACCTTGTATCCAAACCTGGAGATCTGACCATCGCCGTGAGCAGCGACGTTAGGGAATACGTGATAACACGATTCGGGTTTGAACCGGATAGGACAGTCGTCGTCGCAAACGGCATCGATACCGCCTACTACAGGCCGCCGTCACCGGAGGAACAAGCCTCCGCCAGACAGATCTTTGGCTTGACCGGCGAGGGCCCCGTTCTCGTCTACGCCTCGAGAATGGAGGACGGCCTGGACGAGGTGGCAAAGAACATCCAAGACGCCGCTGAAATCCTGGCATCGAGACATCCGGAAGTAGCGCTGATCGTGGCGGGCGATGGCGAGGGCCTTCCCAAGATCAGATCGAACGCCAATGACATCAACTCGCGCTTGGGCCGGGAAGCCATCGTCTGCCCTGGGTTTGTTTTGGATACGGCCCCTCTTTTCCGGGCGGCTGACGTGGTGCTCGGTATGTCGCGGGTGGCGCTTGAAGGGATGGCGACAGGAAGGCCGTGCGTCATCGTGGGCCCCGACGGCCTTTACGGAACCGTCGACAAGGAGTCAATCCCCGCTCTGTCCGACCGCAACTTCACTTCAAGAGGAGCTTCCCGCCCGGTTACACCACAGCGTATCGCACAAATCGTGGAAGGACTTTTGAACGAACCCAGAGAAATGGAATCGCTGGGGGAACTAGGGAGAGAAACCGTGGCGAAGTCGTTTTCCCTGGAACTGACCACAAGAGAGATCGAGAAACTGTACTTTCATCTTCTTCACAAATACCGCGCGGGGGTAAAGCGTTGACACGGCTGGTCTTCATCACTCTGTCAAATGCGACGTATCGTGTGTTTCACGAGCAGCTCGAAAGCTTCTTCGGAGGCAATGTGGACATCCAGGGTCTGTGCCTGGAAGATGACCCTTTCGCCCACGACATTCGAGCCGATCTTTGGGTCGCGTCATCCAGAGACGCGCTTTCTCTAGTTGCCGCGAAGCGTTTTGATTGGCAGGCCGCCCCGCACGTCATAGTCTCGCGGAGAACCTTGAACCCTTCCAAGCTCTCGCCGCTATTTGGCATCTCCCCGGAAACCAGGGTTCTGGTCGTCAACAACGCCGAAGACGTTGCCGTTGAGGCCGTGGAAATACTGAAGCGCTATGGTCTTTCGCATCTGGATCTTGTCCCCTGGTGGCCGGGAGCGGGCCGGAACGCGAACGGGGCCAGAGTCGCCGTCACCCCCGGTTTTCCAAACTTGGTGCCGAAGAGCATACCCGAAGTTCATGATTTGGGCATCAGACCGCTTGACGTTTCCACCTTGGTGGAAATCGGATTGCGGTTGGGCCTGTCGCTGGATGATGTCCATTATGCCACCGCCACGCAGTTCAAGGATGTCGTGGAAGTGGTGCGAACACAGACGGACCTGGTCAAAGCGCTTGAGTCGTTCGGCAATGACCTGGAAGCGATACTTGACAGCGTCCTGGACGGAGTAGTCCTTTTCGATGAAGAGGGCATTGTTCTTAGGGCAAACTCCGTCGCCAAGAGCATGCTGGGGACCGACAACCCGGTAGGCTCAAAGGTGACAGAGTGGTTTTCCGACTCATTTACCGGTAATAAAGGGGCCATTCGCGCCGCCGAAGGAAGTACCGGGAGGGCCAATCCGTCCTCATAGCCCGGGAAGAGGGCTCTATCGAGCGGGCGCGCGGCGAGTTTGTGAGGGCACGAAAGGTTAAGCCTCACGCGGCGAGGTACACGTTCTCGGACATCGTTGGCGGCGGCCCCGCCATCAATAGAGCCGTGGGGATCGCGAAGAAACTCGCGGAAAGCACAACCACGGTCTTCATCACCGGCGAAACGGGTACCGGGAAAGAGCTTTTTGCCCAGGCGATTCACAACGCGTCCTCGAGGAAGAGAAGACCCTTCATAGCGCAGAACATTGCGGCTTTGCCCGAGCAACTGGTGCAAAGCGAGTTGTTCGGCTATGAGCGCGGCGCGTTTACCGGAGCCTTGCGAGAAGGAAAGCACGGTCTTTTTGAGTTGGCCGACGGCGGCACTGTTTTTCTCGACGAGATAGGCGATATGAGCCTTTCCGTCCAGATCAGCCTTTTGAGGGTGTTGCAGGAACGAGAGGTCACGAGGGTGGGCGGTTCCAGCATCATCCCGGTTGACGTGAGGATCATCGCCGCGACAAACCAAGACCTCACCGGCGCAATGGCCGAGGGGAGATTCCGAAAGGACCTTTACTACCGCTTATGCGCTTTTCCTTTGAGGATCCCTCCTTTGAGGGAACGTTTGGAGGATATCGCATCGTTAGCGCAACATTTCATCTCTCGCTATTCACAGTGGAAACTGCCCTTGTCAAGGTCCCTTCTAGAAAGTATGAGGGAACATCTATGGCCGGGCAATGTGAGGGAGCTTGAAGGGCTGATAAAGTACGCGGCAAGCATCGCCGACGCGCCTGGCGAATTGACTGAAGCTATCCAAAAATACCTGGGAACGCCACCTCCGGAAAAAGACGACACCTCAACATACGCGGCGATCGCGGCGAGATTGAGCGCGCGGGGAGAGATGGCCGATTTTCGCGCTATCATGGAACTTCTCAATTCGGTCTTGCCTTCGGGCCTGGGAAGGATGACACTTTGCCAACATTTGTCCGGAACCTGTTCAACAATGACCGTTGGTCAAATAAAAGCTAGGCTGCACACTTTACAGCACTTCGATCTGACCAAGAGCTTTAGAGGGCAAAAAGGCACTGTCCTTACGCCGCTGGGGGTCCGTTTCCTTGAATATCTCTCTCGATATGGCTCATAAAATGTCTCAATAGGCTGTCCATTAAGCACAGATGCCGGACGGGTCTACTTGAAGACACCCTGCCCTCCTTCTCATTGGACGCTCCGCCCAATCTTGGCATGAATTTTGCTTATACAAGCAAATGAGACAATCATCCGGTCCTTTGTCTCAAAGAACCATCAAATCGCATGGAGGTGCCGCGGTGACGAAGCTTTTGATAAAAGCAGGCAGGCTTTTTAACGGCGAAGCGGACGCTTCGACCAAACTGAACCAGTTTGTGGCGGTGGACGGAAATCTCATAGAGGGGGTGTTTGACCGAGAACCTGCAGGGCCTTTTGATCTGATCTTGGACTACTCTGACAAGACAGTACTACCCGGACTAATCGATGCCCACACTCACTTAGCTTTTAACGGAAGAGAGAGCCTGTTCAAGCTGTATTTGGACCCTAGGGACAAACTCTGTTTCGAAGCGGTCCAATCGGTAAAGGAAACGCTGCTATCCGGCGTCACGACTTGCAGGGATGTCGGCGGATTTGAGTACCTCGATCTCTCGCTTAAGAAGTTCATCGAGCAAGGCGATCTAGTTGGCCCGCGGATGCTGGTTTCGGGCAAGATGATCACCGCCACCGGCGGGCATTGCCACGTGATCGCCCATGTAGCCAACGGGCCTTCCGAGTTCAGAGCGGCGGTACGGGAACAGCTCAAACACGGAGTCGACATGATCAAACTCATGGCAACCGGCGGTGGAGCGACTCCAGGCGCCAATCTCGAGGCCGTGCAAATGGAGCCGGACGAGATCAAGGCCGCTACAGACGTCGCCCACTCCAACTTCAGGCGCGTTGGGGCTCACGCTCACGGGGCCGCAGGTATCAGACGCCTTGTGCAAGGAGGCATTGATATCGTGGACCACGCAAGCCTCCTGGATGAAGAAGGCGCCAAAATGATGGCCGACAAAGGCGTGTGGATGGTCATCACTCCGGGGCACGAGTCCATGTTCCCCATCGACCCCGATTGGAACAGAAGGATGATGCCTCTTCGTTCGAGAGCGGCCAAGACGCTTGAGATCGCCAGAAAGCACGGGGTCAAGATCTGCATGGGAACGGACGCCGGCGGGAACCCTTACGCCCCGCACGGCAAGATCCACGTTTGTTCCGAAGAGATGGTAAAGCAAGGAATGACAGCCAAAGAGGCCGTTGTCTCCATAACCTCCATGGCCGCAAAATGCCTAGAAATCGAAGACAAGTTCGGAACCGTCTCGAAGGGCAAAGTCGCCGACCTGGCAGTCTTCGACGGAGATCCCACAACGAATATCGAAGATTTGGCGAAGGTGGCCGCCGTGATCAAAGACGGGCATCTGGTCGTCGTCTAGAGGGGAGGCGCGGTCTTGCATTCGGCAGAGTTATTGACCTACTTTGTTAACCGGCTCGGAGAAATGTTGCAGTTTTCCAAAGAACTTGTCGAGCGTGAATCGCCCTCCACCGACAAGGAGGCTGTGGACTCATTCGGCAGGTGGCTTGCCGGCGTCTACCGCGACCTGGGGGCGCACGTGGACATATACCCGGCGGAAACCCACGGAGATAATCTCAAAGTGACGCTTGGCGACCAAGAGGAACAGATTTTGATCCTCTGCCATATGGACACAGTCTGGCCCTTGGGTGAAATCGAAAAACGGCCTTTTCGTATCGACGGGGACAGGGTTTACGGCCCCGGCATTTACGACATGAAGGCCGGGTTCCTGTATACGACCGAAGTGATGAGAGCCTTCTCGCACTTTGGCGCCCGCCCGAAAAAGCGCGTCGTCATCATATGCAACTCGGACGAAGAGATCGGCAGCTTTTCTTCCCGCGGACTAATAGAAGAAGAAGCGCAGAAGAGCTGTTGCGTACTGGTGCTTGAACCGTCAATCGCAGGCGGGGCGCTCAAGACGAGCCGGAAAGGGCAAGGCTACTTCACTCTCAAGGTGAAAGGCCTTCCCGCGCATTCGGGCTCTGATCACGAAAAAGGCGTGAGCGCCATTCAGGAAATGGCACGCCATATACTGACCATCGAGAACTTGACCGATTACGCCTCCGGAACAACGGCTAACGTCGGCATTGTGTCGGGAGGAAGCCGCTCCAACGTTGTGCCCGCCGAGGCCTACGCCGAAATCGACGTAAGGGTCACAAACGAGGCGGGCATGCGGTCGGTCGAATCCGCCATCACAGGGCTAAAGCCGGTCACGCCAGGCATTTCGTTGTCGGTCCAGGGCGGCTTCGTGAGGCCTCCCATGGTTAAGTCCGAGAAAACAGCGGAGTTGGTTGCAGCTGCTCAAAAACTCGCGTCGGAACTCGGCTTCCATTTGCCAGAAGGCGCCACCGGAGCCGGAAGTGACGGCAACTTCACGGCCTTCTTGGGCGTTCCTACTCTAGACGGCCTTGGCGCCGTGGGAGACGGGAGCCATTCGCTGCACGAGCACATGATCGTTAGTGAGCTTCCTGAACGGATCGCGCTGTTGTATCGCATACTGGAGAACTTCTGACAAACATCGCATCATTCTTCGCAGAATTCTATTCTTGGGAGGATCCACAATGGAAGAAAAGCGAACCGAATGGGTCAAAGTCCCGTGGCTTCGGTTTTTAGGTATGGGGATATTCCTTCTCTCCCTCATCCTCGCCAATTTCGTATCGACGGGCAAAGGTCCCTGGGGAGTGGACCTCAGCGCCTTTTACGTAAACTGGCTGAGTTACCTGATCCTTGTAGTCACCTCTTTCATCTTCATCTACTTGTCCAACAAAGATGAGGAGGGGGACAATTCCAAATGAACACTACCATCTATTCTGTGGTCCTAGGGTTGTACATGCTGGGCATGTTGGCCCTCGGATGGTATTTTTCAAAGAAGGTCACAGACACCGAGTCCTTCTACACCACATCCCACAGCACTAACGCGGCTGTGACCGGCTTTTCTTACTCGGCGACCCAGATGAGCGCCGGCACTTGCGTGGGAAGCCCCGCGACCGTGTGGAAGCTTGGCTACAACTATCTGCCTGTATCGGTAGCATCCACGGCCGCGCCGTGGTTCACCTTCCTCTCCATAGGAGAGAGGATGCGGAAGATATCCGAAAGGATCAACGCGTTCACATACGGGGATATCTTCGAGAGACGCTACGGCCGTTCCGCAAGGTTCTTCTACGCGGCGCTTATGCTCGTATTCTACATCCCGCTTATGGCGGGACAGCTCAAGGCATGCGGTGAAATCCTCAAGGTGGCTCTCGGGTGGGATTATATGGTGAGCGTCGTGGTTGCAGCCATCATCATCATCCTGTACACGTGGACCGGCGGCATGTACGCCGTCGCGTGGAGCGACTTGGTCCAGGGGATAGTCATGGTGATCGGCCTCATAGCGTTGTCGGCCGTGAGCCTTTCCCGCGCGGGAGGCATGGCTGCCATGCACTTTTCGCTTGAGGCCATCGACCCCAGACTACTCAAACTGACGGGGCTCGTGACAGGCACTTGGGCCGTATGCAACATGATTACGTGGTCGGTCCTTCAGATAGGCGGATCGGCTGCTTCTGTCGTTAGGTTCATAATCCCGAAAGACGTCAGGACCCTCAGGAAGGCCTTGGGCTACTCCATCGTGTTTCAGTCGGTCATCTTCATCACTGTCGGCATAGTCGGTCTTGCCGGTAGAGTCCTTCTTCCGGACCTCGCCGTGGCCGACTCACTTATGCCTACTTTGGCGGCATCTCTATTGCCGCCCCTTTTCGGAGGTATCGTACTTTCGGCCATACTTTCGGCGATCATGTCTACGGTCGACTCTGTACTGCTTTTGTGCTCGGCCGCCGCTACTCGGGATCTGTACGTGCCGTTGATCAACCCGAAAGCCACCGACGAACAGCAACTCAAGGTAGGACGGTGGTCCACGGTAGTGATCGGCGCCCTCCCCATCCTCCTGGCCGTCCGTCCCATCGACGCGGTACAGTGGCTTGTGGGCTTCTCCTTCAACGTTATGGCAGCCGCTCTCACAGTGCCTATCCTTTGCGCCGCTTGGTGGCCCAGAGCTACTAAGCAAGGGGCTATGGCCGCCATGTACACGGGGTTGGCCTCTTCGCTCTACTGGTACTACCTCGGTTGGCAGCAATATCAGTCGCTTTCCAACTGGCCCTACGGCCTATGGCCCGGCGTCGTCGGAACTGCCGTCGCTCTCGTGTTCATGGTCGTCGTTACCTACTTGACTCCTGAACCGGATAGGAAGACTCAGGACATTTTCTACGCCGCTTAGCGTCGACCTTCCGGACTTGCCGTCTCCCGGTCAGGCTAACCCGGCCGGGAGGCGGCAAGATAACTCAAGAGAGGCGAGGTAACTCATGGCGGAAACCCACGTAAAAGCCGAGAAGGTCCGGGTCGAAGAAAGAGTCGCCCTTGAGGCTGCGCGCAAATCATACTTGAGCGGATGGCCCGTTAAGCGGCCTACCGCTGATCCCGCTGGGGCGGAACTCATCTACCTGCCGTTTTGGGTAGGTCAAGCTCAACTGCGGCTGCGAGGAGCGCGCGGAGACAGAACCACTTCCATTGGCGTCGCATGCGATGGTTGGAAGGGCGACCCCGGAAAGA
>CAZMEF010000066.1:0-8580 GCA_964565305.1 uncultured Eubacteriales bacterium
AGTCAAAGGCGGCATCCGGGCGCGAATGTATGATCTTGTCGTGAACGGCGTGGAACTTGCGTCGGGCTCGATTCGTATACACAGAAGAGACCTACAGGAAAAAGTGTTCGGCCTGTTAGGGCTAACGGCAGAAGACGCGAAGGGCAAATTTGGCTTTTTGCTCGACGCTTTTGAGTACGGGGCGCCGCCTCACGGAGGGATAGCGTTCGGTCTAGATAGGTTGGTTATGCTTATGGTCGGTCTGGAAACGATCCGCGACGTCATCGCTTTTCCGAAGACGTCCAGCGGGGCGTGTCCTTTAACGTCGGCTCCGGCGCCTGCCGATAAAAGGCAGTTGCTAGAAGTTGGTTTGTCCCTTATAGATAGGAAATAGGATTGGGGATCCCGAAGCTTTTCTAGCGCATCGGGGAGGAAGGTCGTTGTGGCTCTACTAGATGAAGAGATACTGGTGGAGAGGGCGACAGGGGGAGACGCGGAGGCTTTTGAGGCTCTATTGAGCGCTTACGAAAAAGGCGTCTACAACTTGGCGTACCGCTTGGTGTCCGATCGCGAGGACGCCATGGACATCGTTCAGGAAGTTTTCCTGAAGGCGTTTCAGGCTTTGCCCCGTTTTAGGGGCGATAGCCGGTTCTCGACTTGGCTCCATAGGGTGTGCGTCAACGCGTGTCTTGACTTTTTGAGGAAGAAGCAGCGAACCCAAACCTATTCTCTCGATGAGCCGCTGAAAGCCGGCGACCCGTCTACCACCCGAGAGGTTCGCGATGACGGTGTCGCGACAGAGGACGCCGTTGAGACCAAGTCCCTAAGCGACGAGGTGCTCGGGGCTTTGTCAAGGGTCGATGAGGCCCACCGGACCATCGTGATCCTCGCCGATGTTCGCGGATACTCATATCAAGAAACAGCGGATATACTGGGTCTTTCGATAGGAACCGTGAAATCGAGGTTGCACAGGGCGCGGAATGCCCTTCGAAAATGTATCCACGCGGAACAACCCGGCTCTTCCCTCGTCAAAAAAGGCGTGAGGGGGGACCTAAGGTGAGCGGTCAGAAGTGCCATGGCGACATGGAAGACGCTCTTTCAATGTATATAGATGGGGAGCTATCCCCCGACGAGAGAAAATCTCTCGAATCGCACCTCGCGGAATGCGAGGAATGCCGGGCTGCCCTTGAAGAGCTCAGGTTGCTTAAAGGCGCCCTCGGTTCTTTGCTAGAGGTTCCTGTGCCGGAGGAACTCCATGATCGGATAATGAACGCCGTTCGAGAAGAGGCGGAGGAGTTGCGGGCCGCGGGGCTTATCAGCCGGGAGTCTGCGGCCGGTCGAACGGCTTACAATGGTTTGCCTGAGAAGGTTGGACCGGTGTCCGGATTCCTCAAAAGATTGGCCCGCATGCCTTTTCGCCGGTGGGCTCCCATTCTTGCCGGGGCTATGGTACTCGTCCTGTTCATATCCGTGGGCGGCAGATACCTCTCGGGGAGTTTCGGATTACTCGGCCCAAAGAGTGCGGCTGATTACGCCCGGGGAACCGAAGGGTATCCTTCTTCCGACATGCAGGCGGCCCCCGAGGCTCCCTCAATGCCACCCGACGAAGGGATGGCAAAGTACGCCGCCGCATCAAACGAATCCAGGGAGTTACTTGGAGATTCGGCGAGTGAGGTACAAAGGAAGATAATCAAACGCGGGCAGGTTTCGGTAGAGGTCGGCAAGGGCAAGGTGCCCGAGACGGCGGAACGTGCCACAGCAGTAATAGCGACCAACTTCGGTTACGTGGAACAGTCTTCGGTTACCGGCGGGGTCGCGAAGGAACTGACGAGTTACTACATGGTGGCGAGGGTTCCGGCGGAACAGATGGACGCCGTGATCGTGGAGCTGCGCGCTCTCGGTCGCGTCACCGGCGAAGGAACCTCCGCGGACGACATCACCGACAGGTATGTGGACCTTGACGCCAGGCTTCGGAACAAGATCAAACAGGAAGACCGGCTTCTGGAGATCGTGGGCCAAGCCAAAAACGTTGATGAACTGCTCCAGGTCGAAAGCGAACTGTCGAGGGTTCGCGGCGACATCGAGAGCATGCAGGCACAGAAGAACACTTATGACAGACTGACCACGCTGGCCACGCTGTCGTTCTCCGCTTTGGAAGAAGGCTCAACCGCAACCTCGCCGTCCCCATGGAAGTATGTGTGGGATGTCTTCGTACGCGCCTGGAGAGACCTACTGATCACCACGGCTGGGGCCTTGCCGACGCTGATCGTCTTCGGTGGCGTCGCCGCCATCGCGTGGTGGCTGTGGAGGCGCAAAGCCAAGAAGACCAAAAGCGCGTAAATTGCCACTCTTTTCTCGGGAGCCTATACTGGTAGAAAGCCCTCACAAATGACACAGGCTTCCGAGGGACAAGGAGTGGTGGCATTGTCGGAAGAAAAGAAGGGTCAACCGAACCTCCTGCTTATCGACGGGAATTCCCTCGCGAATAGAGCTTTTTATGCCATGCCGCCGCTGTCCACCAGTAGAGGGGTCCCGACCGGGGCCATTCACGGGTTTCTCACTATGCTTTTTCGCTTCCTCCACGAGAAAAGGCCGACGCACATCGCCGTGGCATTTGACCATCCGTCGCCCACTTTTCGCCACGGCCAGTTCAAAGAATACAAGGCGACCAGGAAGCCGTCGCCGCCGGATTTCAAAGCCCAGTTGCCCGAATTGATGGAGGTTCTCGACACCTTGAAGATACCGGCCATTGAGCTGGCCGGATATGAGGCGGACGATATTATCGGGACCCTTTGCGCCCGGGGGCTTGCCGGAGGGTTTGAGGTCACTGTCCTTTCGGGGGACAAGGATTGTCTGCAGTTGGTCTCTCCCAAGTCTCGCGCTATATTGCCCATCCGTGGCATAACCTTGGTGAAGGAATACGAACCCGCCACAGTTCTTGAAGACATGGGGTTTTACCCCGCCCAAGTTACCGACTTCAAGGCGCTGGCAGGCGACGCGTCTGACAACATCCCCGGGGTCAAGGGGATTGGGCAGAAAACGGCGATTACGCTCCTTTCAAAGTTTGGAAACCTTGAAGCGATATTCGACAGGATAGATGAAGTGGCGCCGCCGAAGGTAAAGGCCCTTCTGGAAGCCTCGAAGGACGTGGCTTTTTTGTCGAAAGACCTCGCGACCATCAAGAGGGATGCCCCGCTTTCGGAAGAACTCGACGAACTTGAGTGGAAAGGCCCCGACCCGGAGAGGGCGAAGGCCAAGTTTACGGAACTCGAATTCGGCGCCTTGACGCAGCGGTTGGGGACGTTCGGCGATTGGGCCAAAGAGCGGGAAACAGAAGCCCAAATGCTCTTGCTGCCGGACCACCCGCCGGATGTCCGGCCCGCATCCTTTGAGCCCGAATTGCCCCCGTTTGAGATAGTTAGTGAAGTCGAGGGACTGTCAAGAGTCGTGGCCGCGGTCCAAGAAAGCGGCCACATGTCTCTTTATTCCGATGCCGTCAACATAACACGGGACTTCCTCTGGCCCCGCCTTGTCGGAGTGTCGACCGGTCCTGTCGACGGGGGTTCGGCGTCCGCCGACAAATCGTCGCGTGACTTATCGCGTATCTTTTTGCTAAAGGCCCCCGACGGGAACCCAGAAGCGTGGCAGGAACTGCTTTGGAAATACCTTTCTCCTGTACTCGTAGACAGTCGGATAACCAAGATCGGCTTCGATCTCAAGTGGCTATTTGCCCTTTGCTTCAAGCGCGGAATTGCCCTAAGGGGGTTCGACTTCGACGTCCTGATCGCGTCCTATCTCCTCGATCCCAGCAGGAGCACGTACCGGCTGCCCGAGATCGCCCGAAGATACAGCCTTCTGGAGGTCCCTTTCCTTCCGGCCAAAGCCGAAAAGGGCCGGGATTCTCAATTGCCGGGGACTGTGGAAGCGCACTACGCCTTCGGCGCCGCGTCGTGTTTCCCCGTCGCGGACGGATTGCTAAGAGACTTGGAGCAAGAACGCCTCGTTCCGCTGGCAAACGATGTTGAATTTCCCCTCATAGAGGTTCTTGCCGCCATGGAAGCCACCGGAGTCGGGGTCGACCTTGTGCTCGCTCGCTCCATCGGAGAGCAGTTCGGGCGTGCGCTTTCCGATCTCGAAGCCAGGATATACGCCGTAGCCGGCGAGAGTTTCAACCTCGGTTCTCCCAAGCAGTTGGCTCACATACTGTTTGAGAAGCTTGGCCTCAAACCGGTGAAGAAGACGAAGACGGCTTTCTCGACCGATGCCGAAGTGCTGGAGGCTTTGAGTCTGGAACACGAGCTGCCTGAGAAGATACTGGAGTACCGGCAGTACGCGAAGCTCAAGTCCACGTATCTGGATGGTTTGGAGGGTGCCGTGAATCCGACCACCGGGCGCGTCCATTCCACCTTTCATCAGACGGTCACCGCCACAGGTAGACTGTCGTCATCGGAGCCCAATCTCCAGAACATTCCCGTTCGAGGCGAGCTGGGACGTTCCCTGAGGCGCATATTCGTTCCACCTCACGGGCGGCTCTTGCTCGCCGCCGACTACTCCCAGATAGAACTCAGGATAATGGCGCATATGGCCGACGACCCCACCATGATCGACGCGTTCTTGAAGGGCGAGGACATTCACAAAAGAACCGCGTCCGAGATGTTCGGTGTGCCCTTGGACGAAGTCTCGAGCGACCTTCGGGCCAAGGCAAAGGCCGTGAACTTCGGGGTCATATACGGCATCTCCGAGTTCGGGCTTGCGAGGAACACGAAGGTTACCAGGGAAGAAGCGCGTCACTTCATCGACGCCTACTTTGCAAGATACCCTATGGTGAAGCGCTTCATGGAACTGTCGGTGGAGAGCGCGAGGAGAAGCGGGTACGCGGTCACCATTCTGGGGAGGAAGCGGGCCATCCCCGAGATGGATTCCCGGATTCGGCAAAAGCGCGGTTTCGCCGAAAGGACGGCCATAAATACCCCTATCCAGGGGAGCGCCGCGGATATCATCAAGCTCGCCATGATCAAGATTTACAGGCGTCTGAGGGAAGAAGGGTTCATCTCCAGGATGATCCTTCAGGTGCATGACGAACTGATCTTTGAGATTCCGGCTTCAGAAGAATCCGCCATGAGAGAACTGGTTACATCCGAGATGGAGGGGGTAATGGCCCTCAAAGTGCCGTTGAAAGTGGATTTGGAGGTGGGAGAGAGCTGGTACGATGTCTAGCGCCTTCCCCAACCTTCACATCGTCGGGCTGACAGGCGGGATCGCTACCGGGAAGAGTACGGTTGCATCCCATCTGTCGGAACTCGGGGCCCGCGTAATCGACGCTGATGCCATCAGCCGGGATGTCACCGCGCCCGGCACTCCGGGTTCCGCTTCGGTGCTGGGGCGCTTCGGTCCATCGGTTCAGGACGAGCCCGGGCACATAGACCGCAAGGCGCTTGGGCGGCTGGTTTTCCGGGATCCGGAAGCAAGAAGACGCTTGGAGGGCATAGTCCACCCACTTGTCATGGATGAGATTCGGGCGGAATTGCGCGAGATGAACGACGCTCGCGATGGCGCGCATGTCGGGAAGCCCGGCGTCGTATTTCTCGATATCCCCCTGCTTTACGAAGTGGGCGCGGACCTGTTGGCGGATGAGGTCTGGGTCGTAGCCACCGACCGCCATACGCAAATCGAACGCATAATGGCCCGGGACAGGCTATCTTGTGAAGAAGCGAAGCAGAGGATAGATTCGCAGATGCCGCTTGAAGAGAAGAAAACCCGGGCTACCGAGGTTATCGACAACAGCGGACCGATAGCCGAGACCCAAGCGCGCGTCAGATTCCTATGGGACCGTATTCGAAGGAGAATCGACTAGAGAAAGAGAACCATTCGGAGGTAGCCATTCGGCATGCCTTTCGGATCGGAGGAGAACGGTTTGACCACATCGCACGCGGTGCCCCGCGAAGTTACTTCGACGACGTTCGACAGGGAAACAAAATCTACCCCGGTGGCAGTTGTGGACTTCTGGGCCGCCTGGTGCGTTCCGTGCAAGCGCTTCGCGGTGGTCCTTGACGGCGTATGCGAGCAGATCTCGGCGAAGTACCCCGGCAAGGCATCTTTCCTGAAACTTGACGTAGACAAGGACGGCGCCATGGCAGAGAAGTTCGGGGTGATGACGATTCCCACCGTCATAGGTTTCCGGGGCGGCGCAATGGTCGGTCGATACACCGGGAACAGGACCAAAGAAGACTTCGCAACTTGGGTGGAACGGTTGATCGCGGGCTGAGACGCGATTACGCGAGGAGGAGACTATCCTAAATGAAAATCGTGGATTTCCGTTCGGACACGGTAACAAAACCTACGCAGGAAATGCGCGAGGCTATGTACAAAGCCGAAGTCGGTGACGACGTTTACGGCGACGATCCCACCATCAACGAACTGGAGGCCCTTGCCGCTTCTATGGTGGGCAAAGAGGCTTCAGTCTTCGTCCCGAGCGGCACCATGGGAAACCAGGTAGCTCTCATGACTTGGACGGACCGGGGCGACGAAGTAGTCTTGGAAGAACAGGCGCACATCTTTATGTACGAAGTGGCGGCGCCCGCCGTGCTGTCGGGGCTTCAGACGCGGACTATCAGGGGCTCTCGGGGAGTCATGGATCCGGCGGATGTTGCATCGGCCATAAGGGGCGCAAATGTGCACTTTCCCGTCACATCACTGGTTTGTCTCGAACAGACCCACAACAGGTCCGGCGGGTGTGTAATTCCGCTCGATAACATGAAAGCCGTTCAAGAAGTCGCGCATAAGGGCGGATCGCACCTTCATCTCGACGGGGCACGGGTCTTTAACGCCGCCGTTGCCTTGGGCGTGGACGTGAAGGAGATAACGCAATACGCGGACTCTGTGCAGTTCTGTCTCTCCAAAGGCCTTTGCGCGCCCGTCGGGTCGATGCTTGCCGGGTCGAACGAGTTTGTCGCCAAGGCTCGAAGGTACCGAAAGATGCTGGGCGGCGGGATGAGGCAGGCGGGCATTCTGGCGGCCGCCGGCATCGTTGCGTTGAAGACGATGGTGGAGCGGCTCGCGGAAGACCACGCCAACGCCCGCATGATAGGTGAGGCGCTGGCCGAGGTCCCGGGTCTGACGGTAGATTTGGACACTGTGCAGACCAATATGGTCGCCGTGGGCACGCGCGGGGTGGGACTTGACGGGCCCGAGTTCGCAGACATGATGAAGGGTTACGGCGTGTGGTTCAACGCGGACCTGCCTTACAGGATCAGGATCGTCACCCATCACGATGTTCCCAAAGAGGTTTGCGCGGAGGGCATCGAACGCATAAAGCAGGCGGTTAGCGGACTAGCCAAGTAGGGGCGAGATTTGAATCAGGAAGGGCTTTTCGGAAAAGACCGCGTCGTGGTAGAGCGGAAGGTATCGGATGGCGCCCTGCGCGTGCTTCAGATACCTTCCGACGCTCCTTTGGCGCTCAGGATGACGCCTCGCGATTTCGACCAGTATGTGGGGCAAGAGGACGTGATCGGTCCCGGAAGGGCCCTCCGGGTCGCCATCGAAGCCGACAAAGTGCCCTCGATGCTTTTCTGGGGGCCACCCGGGACTGGCAAGACGGGCCTCGCGAGGCTCATCGCCATGCGTACCGGATCAGTCTTTAGGGAAATGTCGGCCGTGACTTCGGGCGTGCAGGATGTCAGGAACATCACAGGAGACGCGGAGAAGCTTCGAAGGAACGGTCAAAGGACCATCCTGTTTTTGGACGAGATCCACCGTTTCAACAAAGCGCAGCAGGACGCGCTTTTGCCTCACGTCGAGAAAGGAACAGTGGTCCTCATCGGCGCGACTACCGAGAATCCTTATTTCTCGGTCAATCGCGCGCTCCTCTCGCGGATGAGGGTTTTCACTTTCAGCCACCTTACTGAAGCGCACATCGAAACGATCGTGAGGCGTGCCATTGACGACACAGGGCGAGGTCTTCGGGCCGGCGCCCCCCAGGGTCAAACGGTGACCATCGAAGACGATGCGTTAAGGCACCTCATCAGCTTCTCGAAAGGGGACGCGAGGGTCGCCTTGAACGTCCTCGAAGCTTTGTATAACGTGAGCCCTGTCGCGGAGAACAGCGTGTTGCTCGCCTCAGATAAGGTGCTGGATATCACTCAAAGTCCGCAGTTGTTCTACGACAAGACCGGAGACCAGCATTACGACGTGGTTTCCGCCTACATCAAAAGCATGCGAGGAAGCGATCCCGACGCGGCTGTCTATTGGCTGGCGCGGATGCTCGAATCGGGGGAGGACCCGAGGTTCGTGGCGCGTAGGCTTGTCATATGCGCCGCCGAGGACGTGGGGAATGCCGACCCGCAGGCGCTAGTGATCGCGGAGTCCGCGTTTCGGGCCTGTGAGCACTTGGGTATGCCCGAGTCGCGCATACCGTTGGCCCAGGCAACCCTCTACGTCGCTCTCGCCCGGAAATCGAACTCGGCAGTGGTCGCCATCGACAAGGCCATAGAGGACGTGCGCAACGAGCCTGCTTATCCCGTTCCGGCCCACCTGCGGGGCACCGGGTACTCAGGCGCCGCTCAGCTCGGCCACGGCGTGGACTACAAGTACCCTCATTCCTAT
>CAZMEF010000067.1:0-8533 GCA_964565305.1 uncultured Eubacteriales bacterium
TGATACTCGTGATCGAGGCCGCAGAAGGATTTGCTGTCGGACGGAAAAGGGTCATAAACGCGTACCGCAGTAGAAGCGTTGAGACGGCATCGCCCGGGGAATTGGTTCTGATGCTGTACAATGAAGCGCTTAGGTGCATGAAAGAGAGCCAGGTCAAGATGGAAACGAAAGAGTACGAGAAATCGAGCTCGAACCTTTTGAAGGCCCAGGAAATCCTGGACGAACTCTGCGTTTCACTCGACAGGACATCAGGCGGGGCCCTCGCTCAAAACCTGGCCCAGGTGTACGACTTCGCCTACTCCTCACTTTTGTCCGCGAATATTAAGAAAGATCCCGCCAAGGTTGATGACGCGATTCACGTCATAACCGAGCTTCGAGACGGATGGTCGGGGCTTTTGCACGGAAATGCCTGACCAGAAGGAAACCCGCGAAGAAAAGGTCCTTAGATTTTGCAAGGATCTACTCGAATGTTCGCAGAAAGCGTGGGAATCCGCGAGCGTACGAGACTTCGCACAGCTTGCTTCGGCGATGGAACGACGAAGCAAGATCATTGACGGCCTGAAAGCCCAAGGGGACCTGAGGCTTTTGTCACAGGCCACAACAGAAACAGCCCGCGAATCCTTTCTCTCCGTTACCCGGATTGACGAAGAGATCGCCAAAGTCCTGAGGCACGAGATGGCTTCAGATCAGCGAATGATTCAAGATATCGCATCCAAAGCCCGAGCCCTTTCAGCATACGGCAGGGTTCTCCACAGCGACAGAAACTTCGACAGATGCAAGTGAGACGCGCCAAAACAAAAACCCCGGCCGGGCGGCCGGGGCTGATTTCCCAAATGGTTAGGAAACCCTAGCGACGTTTGCTGCCTGAAGGCCTTTAGGCCCGTCAACGATGTCAAATTCGACGAGATCGCCTTGGTTTAGGGTGCGAAATCCTTCAGTCTGAATCGCGGTGTAGTGCACAAATACGTCGGGGCCATCTTCTCGCTCGATGAAACCGTAGCCTTTTTCCGCGTTGAACCACTTAACTTTACCTTGCATTTCGGGACATTCCTCCTAATTCCTTGACCGGCCCCTAAGACGTCGTCTTTTGGAGCTTTGCTACTCGCGCTCGAACTATAGCATGCCCAAAAGGGCGAGTCAACAGGCAATTGGGCACCCTCCCTGTGGATACTGTGCGTAACTCTGTTGATAAGCAGTTAGAAGGGTTTTCAGGCTTGGGGATATCGTTGTGGATTGTCGTTTTCGGTCGAATATGCGTGCAGACGGTACCACTGCGTCAACAAAATGTCGCATTGCGGGCCGATTTTGTCGGGAAGGACTTGGGGCAGGAAGAGGGAATAATATAGCTCAAACGGGTAATGGGAGGCTAATCTATGGAGATTATCGTGAGAGGCAAGAACATGGACGTGAACCCGGCAGTAAGACAATACGCCGAGAAGAAACTGGCCAAGATAGACCGGTACCTCCGGCAATCGCCCATATCCTGCCAAGCGACATTTTCCACCGAACGCGGCAACTTCGTGTTCGAGGTAACCATACCCCTAAACGGCTTTCTTCTTAGGGCTGAAGAGACCGCTCACGATGCCGTTTCGGCGGTGGACATAGTCATGGAAAAGCTTGAGAAACAGATAGAAAGGTACAGAACCAGGATCCAGAAGAGGGACAAGATCGAGTCCACGGTCAACCGCGCGCCGGAGGAGACCGCCCCCGGGCGGATCGTGCGAGTCAAGAGGTTTGCCGTCAAACCAACGAACCCCGAAGAGGCGGCCATGCAGATGGAACTCTTGGGTCACGACTTTTTCGTTTTTCAAAATAGTGATACGGGAGCCGTGAACGTGGTCTACCGCAGGAAAGACGGCGACTACGGTCTAATCGAACCGGAGTAGCGGCGGGCGACCAAAAGGGGTGGGGTTCCGTTGTTTCAACCGAGGGTAACTGCGGTCATCTTTGAAGGTGGACAAGCGAGGACAGATCTCGATCTCTCGCTCCTAGGCGTTCGAAAGCAAGTGGTCCTCGATACGGTCGAAAAGTTGCTCAAAAGCGATGCGGTGGCCGAGGTCGTTCTGGCTACCAATTATCCTGATCTTTCAGTTGAGGCGGGCAGGCTGGGGGCGACAGTAGATTTTGAAGTTCCCGGCGGCCCGGCCTTCCATTTTGGTCGCAGATTGCGAGAGATTATCGTCAATCGCGGGCTTGACAACGTGCTGTACATGGGTGGGACGGCGGCGCCTTTGCTCTCCACAGATGATTTCTCTGAGATCGCGAGGGCGCTTAAGCGGGAGCGCAACGTGGTCATAATGAACAACGTCCAGTCCGCCGATCTTGTCGCCTTCACGCCGGCCAGGGCGATAGATGAGATCGAACTGCCGGATAAGGACAATCCGTTGGGAACGCTTTTTCGAGATATAGGGATGCGTCGGGTGCTCACGCCCAACTCGGGTCGGGTCAACTTCGATCTCGATACCCCCACGGATATTCTGATCCTTGGGATGCACCCCGATTGCGGGACGAGGGCAGAGGCGGAGATCGCTCATTTGGACTGGTCCAGGGGTATTTTGAACAAGGCCCTAGACGTGTTGAGACAGGATTCCAAAGAAGTGGCGGTTATCGGGCGCGTAGGCCCTTCTGTCATCTCATACGTGAATTCCAACATGGTACACAGAATGCGCGTGTTTTCCGAAGAAAGAGGTATGAAGGCGCTCGGACGTGAAGATAGGGGGGAGGTAGTTTCGCTCCTTGGATTCATGTTGGAGGATATCGGACCCGCAAAGTTCTTCGCATATTTGTCCCAAATCGCCGACGTCGCTTTCCTTGATAGCCGCGTCATCTTCGCGCACTTGAGAAAGCGTCTCAGCGACTGGGATCGTTTCTACTCGGATTTGGGGCTTTACGAGAAGATTGAGGACCGTTGGACCAGGGAATTCACGAAGGCGGCGTGCGAGGCGGCTATACCGGTGGTGCTGGGCGGGCACAGCCTGGTAGCGGCAGGGTTGTGGCTTTTGGCCGAGATGGTGGTCAAAGAAAGAGAATCTGCCGGATACCGTCACAACACTTTCGTCATGTCTAGACAGTGAAATAGTGCCCGGTTCTCCCGAAAAGGGAAGGTGAGCCGATGCCCGAAGAAGCGCGCAAGGTTTCTGCAAAGGATTGCGAAGAAGTCCTGAAGCGCGTCAAGGACGTCATAACTGCCCGGATGGTGTTGGCGGGAGACGGCAACATATCTGAGGTACATGTGCTGGCTTCCTCTGATCGTGCCGTCAAATACATAGTTAGGGATGTCGAGTCGTCATTGATTGCGGCTTTTGGGATCCCCGTCGACAGAAGGAAAATATCCGTGGCACAGATAGGATCCGGCTGTTCTGTCCGCAGTCCCGCCAGAGTCCAGCTTCAAAGGGTAGAGATGACCTCGGAACCTAGCCTTGCGCGGGTAAGTGTACACCTACGCATGATGAAACGCGATGCCGTTGGAAGCGAGTGTGGGCAGCCGACCAAACGGGGTTGGTTGCAGATCGCCGCAAGGGCCACCTCAAAGGCTTTGGAGTCCTACCTTCCCAATGAAGTTACTTTGGATATTCAGGATGTGACCATCGCGCCCGGCAGAAGCTCAGTAGCGGTTGTGACTGTAGCCCTAGACGCTTTTGGGCAGCGTCAGATCCTGTCAGGCTCCTGCCTCGTAGCTTATGATGAGCGTGAGGCTGTTGTTAGAGCAACTTTGGACGCTGTAAATAGGCGTTTCGCGCAGATCATAGACCGCGAGGGTTGAAGTAGATAGTCGAAAAAAGGTAATTCATCCCCCGTGTAGAAAAGGTTGGTTAGGCCGGCAGCCTGACCTGAGCGGAGACGTACATCCGGATTAGCGGTTCGGAAACGTCGATTCCGGGGGGTCGCACGTGAACAAGCTGTTCAAGATTCTTCTAGCCATCTTCGCTTTGGTTTTGGCCGGAGCATCGAACTGGCAGGTGGGTTAGTTACTTGAGGTGTCGGCTGCCGGCTGACCCCGGGGAGAGACTCGTTGCATGAAGCGGAAACTCACAGTCGCCGAAACCTTTTACGTTCTTCTTGTGGCTGGTCTTGGCCTCTACGTCTTGGCCACAAACGTACCCGACGTCAGGGCCAGACCCGTTGAAGCCGCCTTTCTTCTGGCGTTGGTTATCATCGGCGAGTACTCCCCCGTGCCGGTACCTAGGGGCAGCGGAAGTCTGTCGGTGTCCCCTCCCTTGCTGTTCGCCATCGCCGTGCTGTACGGTCCCGGTCTCGCCACTTGGATAGCATGCATTGCCACGATCCGGAAAAGGGATTTGATGGGCCAGGTCCCCTATGCGCTTGTCCTTTTTAATCGCGGCATGCTTGTGTTGTCCGTCTACGTATTTTCCAGGTCCTACTCTTTCTTCGGGGGCCTCGAGGGCGAGTTTTCTCTCAGTAACGATGTTTGGGCTTTTCTCGTCGCGGCCTGCGCCTACACCCTCGCCAACGCGCTGTTGGCGTCTATCGAGTTCTCCTTCATGCTCAAGACCACCGTTATCAGCGTGTGGAGGACCAACATCATTTGGGGCCTTCCGAACATGCTTGCCTTGTTTCCGTTCGGGATCCTTATGGTGCTGGTATGTGCCCAGGGTGGTCCCGTCTATTTGCTCATCTTCCTTCTTCCGATGTTTGTGGCCAAGTACTCCTTAGAAAAGTACATCGAGATCCGCGAAGCGTACGCGGAAATGGCCGGGGCGCTGAGTAACGCCATCGATGTCCGCGACTCATATACGCGAGGCCACTCCGAACGCGTCGCCGAATATGCCGTTATGCTCGCAAAAGTTCTGAAGCTCCCCGACGACAAGGTCGAACTAATACGGTATGTCGGGTTGCTGCATGATGTCGGCAAAGTCGGTATCCGAGACGAACTCATGAAAAAGCAGGGCACATTCACCTTCGACGAGTATCAAGAGATGAAAAATCACTCCAACATGGGCGCCGACATGCTTTCGGGGATGAAGTTTCTTGGCAGAGCCCAAGATTGGGTGCGCTACCATCACGAGAGGTGGGACGGGCGGGGATTCCCGGAAGGATTGTCGGGAGAAGATATCCCGCTCGAGGCCAGGATTCTTGCCTGCGCCGACTCATTTGACGCCATGACGACAGACCGCCCCTACAAGAAGCGAATGTCGTTCGAAGACGCCCGTGAGGAGCTGAAGCGGTGTAGCGGCACGCAGTTTGACCCCGTAGTCATAAACTCCATGATGTCCGTCATAAACAAACTGCCTCAAACCAGGGCGTGATCCGCTTTGTACCTCCTGTTCGTGTCCGTGGCGCTCGTTATCGGGCTGGCGTTAGGCGGCGACTTGTCGCATCTCGCCCAGACGCCTGTGAAGGGTTTGGGGTGGATCGTCTGCTCCTTCACTATCCGGGCTGCATCGTCTTTCCTCTCCGGCAAAGTTCCGGGAAGCCCGGCGATATACCTCGCCGTTAGCGTAACGTGCTACGCGTTGCTCGTCATCGGAATCCTCCAGAACCTACGGTTGCCCGGCTCTCGCATCATGCTTGCGGGGGCGGCTATGAACGCCATCGTCGTTATCTCGAACGGCGGCAGGATGCCCGTCAATCTCAGTTTGTTCTCCGAGGAGGTGGCTGCCGCCCAAGCGGTCCGCCTCGCCACGAGCCTGACACACCAGGCGCTAACTTCTGGCGGCGCTGTAACGTTTCTTTCGGACCTTTTCTTGTGCAAGATCCCGCCCTTCAAAGCCTCTGTTTTCAGCGCCGGCGATGTGACGTTGGCGCTTGGCTCGTCGTTCTTGGTGTTGGCTGCGCTCCTTCGCGGTTTTCCTACCCCGGCCGGTGATGGTACAATTGGCTCCGAGCGGTCGGGCGCGCGGTAACTCCGCTCTTAGGAGGGAAGCCGTTGTCCTTCTTTCGAAATATGTTCAACTCCAACGCAAGGGAACTGAAGCGGGTCTGGCAGATCGTCGGACAGGTCGCCTCTTTGGAACCCGCGATTAAGCAACTTAGCGATGAGCAGTTGAAGGCTAAGACTCCGGAATTTCGCCAGAGACTAGAAAACGGAGAAAGCCTTGATCGCGTGCTTCCCGAGGCCTTTGCCGCCCTGCGCGAGGTGTCGGTGAGGGTCTTGGGTCAACGCCCGTTCGACACGCAGATCGCAGGCGCTGTCGTGCTGCACGAGGGGCGGATCGCGGAGATGGCTACGGGTGAGGGAAAGACTCTTGTGGCGACTTTGCCTTCATACCTGAACGCCCTGACAGGCCACGCAGTCCACGTCGTCACCGCCAATGACTATTTGGCCAGGAGAGACCGGGAGTGGATGGGTCAGATACACCGGTTCTTGGGCATCTCCGTCGGATTGGTAGTTCCGGGAATGGGCAATGAAGGCAAGAAAGACTCATACGCGTGCAATATCGTGTACGGGACCAACACAGAGTTCGGATTCGATTACCTCCGCGATCACATGGTGTGGCAGAAGGAACATATGGTTCAGGGGACTTTGGACTACGCCATCATCGATGAGGTCGATTCCATCCTCATAGACGAGGCTCGTACGCCGCTCATCATATCCGCGCCCGGCGAGGGGTCTACGGATGTGTACAAGAGATTTCGAGATCTGGCGTCAACTCTCAAAAGAGACAGACACTACACTGTCGACGAGAAAGCCAGATTGGTCGTCATGACCGATGACGGAGAAATTCGAGCGGAGGCCTTCTTGGGTGTCGATAGTCTTAGCTCCGAAGAGAACTTCGAGTATAACGCTTATATACGCCAATCTCTCCGCGCCAAGGAACTGATGAAAAAAGACGTAGATTACGTGGTGAAGGACGGAGAGATCCTCATCGTGGACGAATTCACCGGGCGAATCCTTCCCGGCAGGCGTTTTTCCGATGGGCTTCATCAGGCGATCGAGGCCAAAGAAGGGGTCGTGGTCAAAGAAGAGACGGATACCGTGGCAACCATCACGGTCCAAAACTACTTCAGAATGTACAAGAAACTTGCGGGGATGACCGGTACCGCCTTGACCGAAGAACCCGAGTTCTCGGAGATCTACGGGCTTGACGTGGTGGCAATCCCAACGAATAGGCCCCTAATCAGAGACACCATGTCTGACTCGATTTGGAAGACGGAAGAGGGCAAATTCGAGGCGGTTGTGCGGGAGATCGACGAATACCATAGGCAAGGGCGGCCCATACTCGTGGGCACTCGCTCCGTCGAGAAATCCGAATTGGTTTCGGACATGCTCACAAGGCGCGGGATACCTCACGAAGTCCTTAACGCCAAACATCACGAGCGGGAGGCCGAGATAGTAGCGCAGGCCGGTCGCAAAGGGCAAGTCACCATAGCCACCAATATGGCGGGCCGCGGCACCGACATCCTTCTAGGCGGTAACCCCGAGTTCATGACCAAGCGAGCATTACGGCAAGAGGGATTCTCGCCCGAGGTAGTGCTTGTGGCGTCCGAAAAAGTGCTTCCCGCTGAGATGCACGTCAGGACGGGATCGCCGGAGGTCGATGAGTTCAGAGAATCAGTTTTGAAGGCCCAAGCCCGCTACAAAGAGATATTCCCGGAGAAAGAGAAGTTGACGACTAAGGAACACGATGAAGTGGAGGCCATCGGCGGACTGCACGTCCTTGGTACGGAGCGACACGAGGCCAGACGAATTGACAACCAGTTGCGGGGCCGCGCGGGCAGGCAGGGGGACCGTGGCTCTTCGCGGTTCTACCTGTCCACAGAGGACGAGTTGATGAGGCTCTTCGGGGGCGACATGCTCGCGTCCTTGTTGGATAGGATCGGTTTTCCGGAAGACGAACCGATAGAGCACAACCTGGTCTCAAAGTCCGTGGAGACCGCGCAGAAGAGGATAGAGGCGCACAATTTCTCCATCAGAAAAAATGTGGTCGAATACGACAACGTGCTGAACAAGCAGCGGCAGGTCATCTACGATGAAAGGCGTAAGGTTCTAGAAGAGGAGGACCTGTTCGGACAAGTCTGGGGCATGGCGACCAGGGTCCTCGAGAGAGCCCTCGGCCTGTTCTGGCCCGAAAACACCGCCAAGACAGAAGCCGACCTTGCCTCTCTCGCCAATTACCTTAGGGAGATCACTCAAGAAGTGCCCTTGCGCGATTTGATCGACGCCGCACAAGACCGGGCCTCCCTCCTCTCCGGCCTTACGGCGGAATTTCGCAGCCTTTACCAAAGCAAGGCAGCACTGCTAGGCGAGGATGTGGGGAGATTCCTCCAGTTTGTGCTTCTGCGGTCCATCGACCGTCAGTGGGTTGAGCAACTGCGAGCCATGGAGGATCTGCGCGAAGGCATAGGCCTACAAGCTTACGGGCAGCGGGATCCTTTGGTGGAGTACACTAAGCACGGCTATGATCTCTTCCAGACGCGCATCCAAAACATCGAGGAGGATACCGTCCGGTATGTCTATCGGGTAATGCCCAAACCTGCTTCGGCTCCCGGGCCAAGGCAGAGACGAACGGTCTTGTTACCGGGAAGTACGCCTACACGATCCCGTCCGTCAGGCGGTTCCGCCGAGTCTGGC
>CAZMEF010000068.1:0-3936 GCA_964565305.1 uncultured Eubacteriales bacterium
AAGGAGGCCTCACCGTCAAATGCCAAAGGAGTTTGTTGAAGAGTTCGTGAACATCGGCGGTCTGTCTCAGTACATACTGCATTATCCCGCAGCCAAGGCAGATTCCCCTGTTCTTCTAATGCTCCACGGTGGGCCGGGAAGTCCCGAGGCCAACTTCAGCTACCTGTTCCGTCAATGCTGGGGAGATGAAGTGACCCTAGTGCAGTATGATCAACGCGGCAGCGGAAAAACATTGCAGAAGAACCCGAAGCACAACACATATCCGATTACGAGAGACGCTATGCTGGACGATTTGGCCGAGATCATTTCGTACCTGAAGAAAAAATACAAACAGGAAAAAGTTGCGCTGCTAGGTCACTCATGGGGATCGATACTTGGCGCGGATTACGCCCGAATGCACCCGGAAGATGTCTCCTTGTATATCGGGGTTGGACAGGTTGTAGACATGAGGCGCAGCGAGCGGCTGGGGTTTGAGAAGGCTCTTGAGATGGCCCAGAAGGCAGGAAACCAAAGGGACGTGCAAACCTTGCAAGCCCACAGGCCCTATCCGCCCGAAGAAATGCACACCAAAGAGGGCTACAAAGCGTTGAGGGCAGTGAGGAAGGTCGAGCAGAAATACGGCCTGGCGGTGGTGATGCCAAGGCCGTTGGTTCTTGCGTTCATGAAAAGCCCTTCTTTCAAGTGGACAGACCTGACCACGATGCTCCTAAAGGCCCCCAAAGTCAACCTGCCCCTGCTGAAGGACCTGATGGGCTACAACCTGAACGAGATGGATATGAGTTATCAGATGCCGGTGTGTTGCATCCAAGGGGCGGAAGACTATCAAACCGTTACTTCGGTGGCAGTGGAGTACTTTGAGAAGATACAGGCGCCGGATAAGCAAATCCATGTCATCGAAGGCGCAGGGCATATGACCATGCTAGATCAAAAAGAGCGGTTCGCCGTCGCGTTGCGGCAGGCGCTTTCCATGCTGCGCCCCTCTCCTACTTAACTGATCAACCCTTTTGAGTACCGCGGGGATCCTATGGCTGCCGCCAAGACTCTGGACTAGATTCGCCGAATAGTCAAGATCAACGCCGATGGAGCTCACATAAAGGGGTCTGCGGCTCCCGCCACGGTACACTGTCGCATACTCGATGCAACCCTTGAAAAACGTCTTGGCCACTCCGATGACCGCCGTTTTCCCGCCCAGTGCCTCAAATAAGTGTGCCCCCAAGCCCTTCTTCCCTTCGCCGAGCGCCACGAACCCGTCCACGATAGCCACACTTATGTCTTCCTTCACCTTTTCATGAACCGAAAGAATGCACGGCAGTTCTCTCTTGTAGAACTGACCGGGGACATATTCGTTGATAGGCGTCACAAGCCGGCAATACTCGGACATTATCCGTTCACTGGGCCCGGACGTTGGGCAGAAAGCAGACAAAGGTCCGGCAGCGGTAGCGGGCGCTCCGCGGACCGCGAACACCACACAGCACGCCTTCGCCCGTGTCGGCTCATAGTAGACGTCAAAACACGCGGCAACGCACTTCCCCACCCACCATCGCCACCAATCCACAATCTCAAGACAGCTGCTTCTCCGAATGTAAAAGACCACACCGGTATCATTCCGCAGGATGTTCGCAATAGGCGCTCTCGCTTTCTGGCCTGCAAAAGAAGCCGATCGTTGAAAACGGCGGCGGTTATCTTATACTGGGGGGAGTGCGTCTTGCGGACTGGCGAGACTGGGGCAACCAAATTGAGATACAGTGACTGAAACAATCGGACCAAAACAAGCGGGTTGAAATAACCGGATACGGGACGGAGCGAGTAGATGACGAAAGATACTTTCGATTTGACCCAGGGAGGCATTTTGAAAAAGCTTCTCTTGGTCGCTTTTCCGATAATGGGCACACAGCTTATGCAGATGACCTACAATCTGACCGACATGTTCTGGTTAGGACGCATGGAGAATTCGGTAACGGCTGTGGCCGCCAGCGGCTTGGCAGGAATGTTCATGTGGCTCGGCATGGCGCTACTTATGATCGGGCGCATGGGTTCCGAAATCGGAACGTCCCAAAACCTAGGACGGGGCGAAGTCGACACCGCAAGGGGCTACGCGCAGGACTCTGTCAGAATCGCGCTTGTCCTCGGCATTGGCTACGGCCTCATCCTTATCACGTTTGCAGGAACACTAATCTCCCTTCTACAGGTGAAGGAACCCGGGGTATTCGATGGCGCCTGCGCCTACCTCCGCATCGTAGGCTTGGGTACGTCGCTAACTTTCGTTTCGGCGGCCATCACAGGCTCCTTCAACGGCGCGGGCAACTCCAGGCTCACTTTCTTCGCCAACGCTACGGGCCTGGTAGTCAACATGATCTTGGACCCGTTGATGATCCTGGGTTGGGGATGGGGCGTCCGAGGAGCGGCCATAGCCACTGTGATCGCCCAGGCCATCGTATTGGGATTGTTCGTTTGGTTTTCAAAGCATCACCCTCACAGACCTTTTTCTACTTTCAAGATCTTCGGTCGGATAGACGGGACGAGAGCGCGCCAGATCCTGGGATGGAGCCTTCCGGTCGCCCTTGAAAGCGCTGCCTTCACCTCTTTGGCGATGGTCGTGACGGGCATGGTATCGGCCTGGTACGGAGAGACCGCCGTGGCTGTGCAACGTGTTGGAAGCCAGATCGAGTCGCTTTCGTGGCTCATCGGCGGCGGGTTCGCCTCCGCCATCACCGCCTTCGTCGGGCAAAACTTCGGAGCGCGTCAGTGGGGGCGCATACGCCGGGGCTATCGCATATCGCTTGCAGTTCTGTTGGGCTGGGAGATCTTCGTGACCGCGCTCTTGATGCTCGGGGGTCGCTTCCTATTCTCTTTGTTTCTTAGCGATCCACCGGAGATCTTGGACATGGGAGCCACCTATTTGCGCATTCTGGCGGCAAGTCAGGTGTTCATGGCTTTGGAAGGCGCCTGTTCCGGCGTGTTTCGAGGACTAGGTCAGACGCTTCCGCCGAGCCTTTGCAGCATCAGTTCCAACCTGTTGCGCCCGCTTTTATGCTGGACTTTTGCCAAGTGGATGGGACTAAACGGCCTATGGGTGGGGATAGCCGTGTCGGCGGCCTTCAGGGGAGTGTTCATGGTTGTCTGGTACACCGTGCATGAAAGACGGATACCTCTAGAAAATGAATCCAGGTCTCTGCCGTCGAACAGCGAAAGCGTCCCGGCAATAACCTAATGCCTGAGCAAAGCCCGGGCGAATGACGGTTATGACGGAGGAACGACATGAAGTCCGTTAGAAAACTGGTTCTGTTGATGTTTGGTCTGTTCTTGTTCAGCGTCGGTTTGCTTCTCGCGATTCATTCCCGGCTGGGATCGTCCCCGTGGGACACATTCCAGATAGGGCTTGCGAACAGGACGGGCCTCACTCTTGGTAGGATATCGCAACTCGTCGGGGCCGCCATTATCCTGGTCGACATCGCCATCAAGGAGGTGCCCGGCAAAGCCACTGTGCTCAACATGTACTTTGTCGGCTACTTCGTCGACCTTCTTGAGAAGTACTCCGTTATTCGTGACGGCCACAGCCTGCTTGGAAGGGTTGCCATGCTTCTTTGCGGGATGTTCGTGGTTAGCTGGGGAACATTTTTCTACATCAACGCCGGATGGGGCGCGGGCCCGAGAGATAGCCTCATGCTAGGGTTATCTAGGCTCTTTTCGATGAAGGTTTGGAAGGCGCGCACGATCATTGAGGTCTCTGTCGCCGCGGTCGGTTTTGCCTTGGGCGCGAAACTGGGGGTTGGAACTGTGATGCTGGCCCTTTTGACCGGCCCGGCGGTCCAGATGGCTTATCGCATCGGCAAAGTGGACCCGTCGGGGATCGTTCACAAGACCCTTGTGGATGATTACAAGACGTTTTTGGTCCGGGGCAAGGAGTCTTATCATGAGTCCGGTCTTAGGTGAGGG
>CAZMEF010000068.1:3946-8516 GCA_964565305.1 uncultured Eubacteriales bacterium
GGGACGTCACAGCCGGTGCCCGTCAACGCCTAGAATTCAAATGGGCAGCTTCACGATGAATGTCGTTCCGGCACGCTCCACGCTCGTGACGCTCACGCTGCCCCCGCCCAACTCAACTATCCTTTTCACAAGAGACAGCCCGAGACCGTTCCCCTCAGTTCCATGGGACTCATCTCCCTGATAAAACTTGTCAAAGATGCGGGCCATGACGGCCTCGTCCATTCCGATCCCTGTATCGGAGAACTCGGCGGCAACCCAGCTGTCCTCCTGGCGGACCGACACGCGGATCTCGCCACCCGGCGGTGTGAATTTGACCGCGTTTCCGAGAAGGTTCGTCCACACCTGCATCAAGAGTTCTTCGTTTCCGGTGTACTTCACCGGCTCAATCTCAGCGACGACCGTCAGGTTCTTCCTGCTCCATTCCCTCTCTAGGAGTAGGATGGCTCTACGGATCTGTTCATCCAAGTCGTACTCTATCTTCTCCCCGGGCGGCTCCTGCGTCTCCAGTTTGGAGAGCAGCAGCACGTTTCCTGAGAGTTGCCTCAGCCTTTCAGACTCCCGGATGATGATGTCCAGGTACTCCTTGCGCTCCTCCGCAGTCAGAACGGCAGGAGTATCACCTGCACCCTGGGCGTCTCTCTTGAGCAGCCTCGCGAACCCCATTATGGATGCGACCGGGGTCTTGAACTCGTGGGAGACGTTACTCACGAAGTCGCTCCTGAGCGTCTCTATGCTACCAAGTTCCTTGGCCATCGAGTTGAAACTCGCGCCAAGCTGCTGAAGCTCCTCAGGGCCAAACAGGCTTATCCGCACACCGAAATTGCCTGCCGCGATCTGCTCGGTGGCATTGATAAGGACGCGGACCGGGCGCATGGCGCGGCGCATGGCCAACGCGGATATGACGGTGCCGAGGATGACGCTCAGAACCAGCGGCATCATGACGACGAAGTGCATCCCCTTAGCCACCGTGACAACATGGGCCTTCACCAATAGGACAAATAACAGAGCCGACAAGAAGGTTGAGATCGCGAAAATGGCTGTGAAAAGCAGCAGGAGCCCCGCCACGATAGTGCGGTGCTTTCTCCACCTGCGCACGAAGCCTTCGGGCTTCTGACCGGCACCTCCGATTTTCACGTCACACTCTCCTGACCGCTTTGTAACCTAATCCCCTCACTGTGACTATCTCAAACTCGGGCCACTCTCCAAAGCGTTCCCGCAGCCTGTTGATATGAACGTTCACTGTGCGGCCGTCACTTTCTGAATCGGGCCCCCAGATTTCGTCCATCAACTGGGCCCTCGTGAGGATCACGTCGGGATAAGACAGCAACTTGTATAGAAGGTAAAACTCTTTTTGCGGCAGCGTCATGCGCTCATCGCCTCGCGTGACCGTCAGAGAGTCGTAACTGAGCGTCACGCCGCCGACGGTGAGCTTCCGCTCGCTCACAATCTGCGCACGCCGCAAGAGGGCTTTGATGCGGAGGACCATCTCCTCCTCGTCCACAGGCTTTACCATGTAATCGTCTGTCCCCACCAAAAACCCTTTTTTCTTGTCTTTGGGCGCCTCACGGGCGGTAATCATCAAGATGGGAAGAGCGTAACCGGCATCTCTTAACTCGCGAGTTAGGTCGTATCCGTCGGTTCCGGGCATCATGATGTCGGTGATGATGAGGTCCACATGGTGCTTTTCAAGCGCGTCCCACGCAAGGGAGGCGTTTTCGACCAGGATCGGGGTGAAGCCGTTGGCCTTCAGGACGGCCCCGGCGAGCGTCCGGGCGCTCCGGTCGTCCTCTACCACGAGGATGTTGAACACTCGGATCCTT
This sequence comes from uncultured Eubacteriales bacterium, assembly GCA_964565305.1. Taxonomy (GTDB): domain Bacteria; phylum Bacillota; class Sulfobacillia; order Fermentithermobacillales; family Fermentithermobacillaceae; genus DULO01. The sequence continues at coordinate 5,767 of CAZMEF010000068.1, forward strand.
CCCCCTCTTTGACCATCCGGTCTGATTATACGGTAGCAGTACAAACCGGTCGGTTAATCTTGAGTTTATCTGGCACGCGCATGATATATGGGTTCGTGACTCACAGAGTACACGATTCCGCGTTGAGGTGCGGGAGGGGAGCCGGACGCATTGCTAAACCTGAAGAGCATCGCAAAAACCTACTTCATGGGAGACACAGCCGTCGAAGCGCTCAAAGGAATCGACATCGAATTCAGGAAGAGTGAATTCGTGTCGATCCTGGGGCCGTCGGGGTGTGGGAAAACCACCATGTTGAACATCATAGGCGGGCTCGACCGCTATACTGCCGGCGACCTGACGGTCAACGGCGTTTCGACCGAGGACTTCAAAGACGCCGATTGGGACGCTTACAGAAATCGCTCCATCGGTTTCGTTTTCCAGAACTATAACCTTATCCCTCACCAAACCGTGCTGGCTAACGTAGAACTCGCTATGACGCTCTCAGGCGTGTCCAAATCGGAGCGAAAGAGGCGTGCGCTCGAAGTGTTGGACAGGGTCGGACTCGGCGACCAGGCCCACAAGAAACCTAACCAACTATCGGGAGGACAGATGCAGCGGGTCGCCATCGCGAGGTCCTTAGTGAACAACCCGGAGATCCTTTTGGCAGACGAACCGACTGGTTCGCTCGACTCCGAGAACAGCGTGCAGATCGGGGAGATCCTTAAGGAAATCGCCCGCGATAGGCTCGTAATCCTGGTGACTCACAACTCTGAACTGGCGCAGAAGTACTCGACCAGGATCGTCCGGCTGCTTGACGGCCTTATAACCAATGACACCAATCCGTACGACTCGGCATCGGAAAGGCCCCAAAGGGGGACCTCGGTTGAGACTTCCATAGAGACGGCCCGGCCAAAGCGGAAGCCGCCGATGTCACTCGGAACGGCATTGTCTCTCAGCCTAAACAACCTAATGACCAAGAAGGCCCGCACTATCCTAACATCGTTCGCGGGCAGCATCGGCATAATCGGGATAGCCCTCATCCTGGCACTTTCTAGTGGTATGCAGGCCTACATCGCTGACGTCCAGCAGGACACTATGTCTAGCTACCCTCTTTCCATCGAAAGATCGACGGTGGATATGACGGCGCTTATGGGAGCGGCGATGAGCATCCGAAACCACCGGGCCGACCATCCCCTCGACAAGGTCTATTCCTACGATGTGATGGTAGACATGATGGGGAGCCTCATGTCCGAGTCCCCTGCTAACGATCTACGGGCGTTCAAGGATTTCATTGATAACGGCGGGAGCGGAATGGCCGGGCTCGCCAACGACATTAAGTACAGATACGCCGCACAGATGAACGTATACCGGACCGATACCTCCGGCGGCGTTTTCCGCGTCCACCCGAGTTCACTGCTCGCGGGGATGGGTTCGTCCTCCTCTTCCGCCCTTGGGGCTCTGCGCTCGATGCAGGCCCGCCCCGGCTCAGACGTGTGGGAAGAGCTCCTCGATAATCCGGAGCTTTTGGGTATTCAGTACGACGTGGTTGCCGGACGGATGCCCGAGGCATTCGATGAGGTCGTCATCCTGGTGAACAAGGACAACGAGATCACAGACTATGCGCTCTACTCCATCGGCCTTAAGGACCCTGATGAGGTCGCGACGATGATGAGGGATGTTACTTCGGGGAAGAAGATCTCTACTGAACAGGTAAGCTACACCTACGACCAATTGCTCGACCTCACCTTCAAACTGGTCCCGAGCCCCGAGTTCTATGAAAGGGTAGGCGGCGCCTGGGTAGACCGGAGCAGTGACGAATCGTACATGGCCGGTATCATAGCCGACGCGCCGGCCGTCAAAGTCATCGGAATCTTGAGGCCGGCGGAAGGAACCGCGGAGGTTTTCGGGCCTTCCACCGTCGGGTACACGTCGGCGCTTGCGACCTATTTTGTAGACGCGGTCAAGAACAGCGAGATCGTGCGAGAACAGCTTGAAAATCCTGATGTGGACGTCTTCACCGGGAAGCCCTTCGCCAACGCTGAGGAGGGCGCGCCGGCAGAGTTCGATCCAAGCACGTTGCCTCCCGAACAGCAGGCCTATCTTGCATCTCTATCCCAGGAGGAACGGGCGGCCCTGCTCGCGAGCTATGTGACGACTTCCCAGTCGACATTCGACGAAAACATGGTCGTCCTCGGAGTGTCTGACCTCGACAATCCGAGCAGCATCAACATCTACCCCAAAGACTTTGAGGCCAAGACACAGATAAAGGCCATTATCGAAGACTACAACAAGCGGATGAACGACGAGGGGAATCCCGAAGGGGTGATCCAGTACACAGATTCCATCGACATGATGCTATCGTCCGTCACAGGCGTTATCAACGCCATCAGTTACATTCTCATTGCGTTTGTGGCCATCTCGCTGGTGGTTTCGTCGATTATGATCGGGATCATCACGTATATTTCGGTGCTTGAGCGCACTAAGGAGATCGGTATCCTGCGCAGCATCGGCGCCTCCAAAGGCGATATTTCCCGCGTTTTCAATGCCGAGACCCTGATAGTCGGCTTCGTCGCGGGCGCGTTCGGCATAGGGGCCACGCTGCTGCTTTGCATCCCGGCTAACATCATCATCGCGCGGGCGACCCATATCCCCGGCGTGGCGGCCTTGCCTCCTATGAGCGGAGTCGCGCTATTGGCCGTGAGTATGGCGCTGACGTTCCTCGCAGGCCTGATTCCGGCCCAGATCGCCGCGAAGAAGGACCCGGTAGTGGC
>CAZMEF010000069.1:0-8492 GCA_964565305.1 uncultured Eubacteriales bacterium
GGCATGGGCGAATTCGACACAACCGATTTCATGGGCCCAAGGTTCTCCGGCCATTATTTACGCCACATATTCGTTCTGCTTGCCGGACTTTTTCTGGCTGGCCAGGTTTGTTTTGCCGTGGATTTGATTGGCACCGGCGACAACTTCGGCGGCGGCTGGCACCAGGACCCCTCGGGTAATTGGCACGGAACCGGGAATAATTCCGGCAAAGGCTACCGGCGTGATGATTCCGGAAATCTGCATGGCACCGGCGACAACTTCGGCAGCGGCTGGCGCCTAGACCCCTCAGGCAATTGGCACGGAACCGGGAATAATTCCGGCAAAGGCTATCGGCGTGATGATTCCGGAAATCTGCATGGCACCGGCGACAACTTCGGCGGCGGCTGGCGCCAGGACCCCTCGGGCAATTGGCATGGAACCGGGAATAATTTCGGGGGCGGCTGGCACGAATAATCAAATCTCGGTTGCCCAGGGCTGCGATCCTCGTGGTCCTAATTAAAGTTCTAATCTGTCACTCTGTTCGTATGGCGTTTCATGTCCAGGTGCTAGGTTCGGCATCTGATGATGGTGAACCCTCTCATCCGAACCGCAACAACAGGAGGCATGCGATGCGCTAGTCTCTGCTCGTTCAATATATCCACAATGCGTTTGCCCGCCGGCGGATTTTCCCCGTTTATTCTGCCGGCGGGCACTTTTTCGCCGGGCCAGCCGTGACCAGGACCGCCTACATTTTCGTCCCCGGCGTTTTGTCCTATCCGGGCAGCGCCCGCAACTGGACAGACCGCGCTGTCACCTGGATCCACGGCCGCCAAACCTGCGAGTGTGCCGAAAAATTCGAGTACCTGGCACTTCCGGCCACCCGCAACATCCTCGCCGCCCGCCGCGCCGCCGAACTCGCTGCCCTCATTGACAGATACCCAATCGACTCCTTCTCCCTGGTCCTGGCGGGGCACTCGTTCGGCTGCGAACTCATCCGCCGCGCCATGGGCATCGCCAAGCGCCCGGCCAACTTTGTCCACCTCTTCGCCCCGGCCTGCCCCGCAGAACCCCGGCGCCACCGCCTGAAGGGTCTCGTCGCCTCCGGGCAGATCGGTTTTCTTTCCTTATATATAGGCACACGCGACCGGGTCCTCACGGACAGCTTTCTCGGTGGTCTCAAACCCGACGCCGTCCGGGCGCAGTTTTCCGACGAGCATCACACCTCCGTCGTCCACAAAATCTTCGGCCACTCCGGCTGGTTTTTCGCTGAGCACTTCGAGACCTCCATGCGGGCCGTCGCCGGCCTCGCCGACCGCGAGGCACCCGTACCGTGAAAAATCTGCTCGTCATCGGCGACTCCTGGGCCAGCGCCCACGAAGCGGACACCGGAAACCAGTATGCAGGGTGGCCGAAAATCCTCGGCGTCGCCCCGGATCTCCGCCAGGCCATCGCCGGATCCACCGCCGCACAGTGGGCGGGCGATCGCGACCGCTGCCTCTCCAACGCCATCGCCACACCAGCGCCGTTTGTCCTGATTTCCCTGGGCGGAAACGATCTCGGCAATTTCCGCAACTTCTCCGACGCCGCCAACGCGATTTTTAACCTGCGCAAGGTCATCGGCTCCTTCCACGACCGGAAGACCATCGTCATGCTCTACGCCAACCCGTTCCCCGGCCGCGCCGACGCCGAAACAGCCGTCCACCTCCTCAATCGCGGCATCTCGTATGCCTGCCGCGGATTCACCCACGTCTCGTTTCTCCACACGGACAAAATTCTTTGCCCGGAACACTTCCTCCAGCAGCACCCCCGCGACATCCATCCAACCCGAGCAGGCTGGCAGGTCGTCGCCCATGCCATCCGCCATTTCGTTAACAAGGAGGCCCGCCCATGAAAACCAACCTGAAGCTCCTCTGCATCCTGATCTGCCTGGCCATCATCGCCGGCTGCTCATCCGGCTGCACCGCCATGAGCGCCGCGCGCGAGAACATCGACGCCGCAGCCGTCATCGAAACCGCGGCCACCGCCGCGTCAGGCGACTACGGATCAACGCTGGCCGCGCTCGCAAAGTTGGTGAAGCGGAAGAAACAGGCAGAAATGGACATCATGGCCTTGATGACCGGGGCTGGATATTCGTACATCCTGCAACTGTTTTTCGACGGCGCGGAAATCACGGATCACAGTCGCTTCAGCCACAAGGAGGGATTCTACCGCACAGGCACCGGAAAGGACTCCGTAATGTTGGCGACCGGCGGCGGTTATCCCGCGGCGACCCTCGGGCCGGAATTTGACGACGCGGTGGATGACTTCGCCAAGAAGCTAATCAAATCCGGTGCGGTGAAGGAATGACCCTCAATCTGTCAACCGCAGAAAAGGCCAGGCTGGCTGGAATTGTCTTGGAAAACTTTGACCCGCTGCAGCTTCTAATCGTTGGCCTTACCGCTCTCGGCGATAAAGAACAGGCGGAGAAACTGGCGTGGGGACTTGTGCCTGGAAAAACAGCAGAGGACAAGATTCGATGGGTGATGGAAAAGGCTCGCCCAGCGTTTGCGTCTGATGGGCGGTTCGCGGAGGCTGTGGCCTTATTCCGAGACTTGATAAACGATAATCAGCCCGCCCCGCCCGAAGTGCAACCACCGGCTGCACCGCCCGCAGTCGAAAGAGAAATCAATGGCCAGGAGTCCGGATTTTTGTGGAAACCCATCGGCGAAAATTCCAAGAAACTGCGCGTCCTGCTCCCGCCAGAATGGATGCGGGACAAGTTCGACCTCAATCATGTAGAAATATGGGATAGGGGGACTTTGCTTGAAACCCTAGACCCCATTGGCCCCGGCAATCCGATCGCTGGGCGCGGCGACCGCGAGCATTTTGCAGGCAATAAGAAGGGTGGCGAATACCCTGCTGGGTGCACCGTCCGCGCAAAGACGGGAGACGGCGAAGAATGGGAGTGGGTCATATCGAAACCGGCCAGCCGGAACGAAAACGTGAAGGCTCGAAGGTTTTCCATCCCCGAGCCTGCACCAGTGCCGAAGCCGACACCAGAGCCTGCGCCGCCTGCAGATAACGATGGGCCGGGATACTACTCAAAGGTCCGAATGGAGTGCAAATGAGCGCCGGTTCCGTCATCGCGGGAGCCAGCGCGGCCGCCAAGGTGGCCAAAGAGGCCGGCAAGGCGTTCGTCAAGGGCGTAAATCTCAAACGGCGCGTGATCGCCAGGGAGGAACTGGATGCAAACAAGGATTTGGACGGCGATGGCGTGGTCGGCGGCGTGGGTTGCGGTCCTCGCGAGCACGAGCGGCTGCGCCGTCGCGAACGCGAACGGCGGGCTGACCGCCAACGGAAGATTCTGGAACAGGGCCGGTAGGTTCACCGACCGGCTGACCGCTACGGAGCCCTATGTCCACGATGATGCCCGCCTCGCCGAAACCGATCTTGCCGGCGACCCTCCCGCGCCATGCCCGCGGGAGGCCACCGCCGGCGCTTTTTCAGATGAATAGGAGCCCGTATCCAAATGAATGAACTCGCACCCGGCCAGATTCTTTGGCCGCTCCTCACCGTCGCCGTCTCCATCGCCTCCATCGGATCCGTCGTTGTCGGCGCGATCAAGCTCGGCAAGCGCATCCCGCCGCTGCCCGAGGAGCTCGCCAAGGTCTATGCCACGAAAGTGGAGGTCCGCAACGGCATGGAAGCCATCAATGCCCGCATCGACCGCGAAATCCAGCTCATCCGCGACACCTCCGGCGACACCTCCGAAAAACTCGACGCCCTCATCACCACCACCAACCACAACGCCATGAACACCGAGCGCGCCCTCGGACGCATCGAGGGCAAGCTCGACGCCCACCTCAGGGAGAAACATGAAGGCTGAAACCCAGCGCCGCCGCGAACAGCTCCGGGAAGCCGTCCTCTGCTTCCTGGCCGACCGCCCCGCCCACAAGTTCGGCGTCGAGGAAATCACCCGCCGGATCCTGCGCGATTGCTCCGTGGACGGCGAATTCGACGAGTCGCACGTCGCCGACGCCCTGGCCGTCCTCGAAGGCTATGGCCTCGTCCGGCGCGTCGATCGCAAGCTCTCCGGCCTGGTCGATTTCCAGGCCACCTCGGAAGGAGTCGTTTTCCGTGAGCGCAACTACCCCTAAACTGCCCCTCACGCGCCTCCCGTTCGAGATCCGCGAGGAGCTGTGCGCGCGGATACGCGACCGCCAGTCCTGGAAGCAGCTCAACGACTGGCTCGGCACCCGGAACCTCGGACCCTACAAACCGCAGAACTTCTCCGCCTTCAAGAAGTCCAAGCTCCACTACGGCGCCTGGCTCGACCAGCAGCGCAAGCTCGATGAGCGGCGCGCCCGCTCCGAATCCATCCGCCGCGAAATCCAGGCAGAGGGCTTCGACCTGGTGGACCGCACCATGCTCGATCTCGTGGACAAGCTCTCCGATCCGGAACTCGATCCCATCAAGGCCGCCGCCACCGTCGCCGCCCTCAAGTCCGCCGTCACCGCGTCCTCCAAGTTGGAAGTCGAAAAACGCCGCGTCCAGATCGCCCAGGAATCCGCCGAACTGGACCGCGAACGCTTCCGCTTCCAGGTCGCCGGCCAGTTCCTCGACTGGTTCGACGACAAGCGCGCCCGCCAAATCGCCGAATCCTCCGCCGCCAAGCCCGAAAAGGTCCAGCAGCTCATCGACCTGATGGCCCGTATGGAGCAGGAAGAGGGATGAAGCTCACGCGCTACCAGAAGTTCGCCTCGCGCTGGATGAAGGACAAGCGCGTCTGCCTGCTGCTCTGGCGCCGCCAGGGCGGCAAATCCACCCTGTTCGCCTTCAAGATCCTCCAGGTCATGCTGGAGAACCCCGGCATCCTTTGCACCTTCGTCTCCGCCTCGCTCTCCGTCGGCGCCGAACTGCCCTTCAAGACCACCCAGATCTTCTCGGACCTCCTCAAGGCCCTGCGCGACGTCGCCTCCGACAAGGGCATCGTCGTCGAATCCAACGGCGAGGGCCTTGCCGACTTCGATCTCGCCGGCCTCTTCAAGCAGGGCCGCCTCGAAGTCACCTTCCGCCACTCCAACCTCGTCGTCTCCCGCATGAAGGTCATCGCCCCCAACGTCGCCACCGCCCGCGGCTATACCGGCTGGGTCTTCATCGACGAAATCGGATTCATCCACGACTTCAAGACCCTCTTCGGCGAAATGGAGCCCATCATCTCCCGCGATCCGTCCTTTCATCTTATTATGGCTACCACGCCGCCGGACGACGACACCCACTTCTCCTACGACCTCGCCGCCCCGGAGCCCGGCGCGCAGTTCGAGCCCGATCCCTGCGGCCATACCTACCTCTCCCAGCTCAATATCCCCGTCCACCGCGTGGACGCCTGGGACGCCGAGGCCGCCGGCGTCCACCTCTACGACATGCAATCCGGCTCGCAGATCTCCCCGGACGAGCACCGGAAAACCTATTTCGACCGCGACGCCTGGGACCGGTCCTACGGCCTCAAGTTCCTCTCCGGCGGCACCGCCGCCATCCCCCTCGCCGCCCTCTCCGCCGCCCAGGAACTCGGCGCCCGCCTCGGCTGCATCGCCGCCGAACGCGAGCTGCCTACAAACTGGGCCGCCACGATGACGGACGCCCCATATGCCGTTGGTTACGACGTGGCCACCACCACCAACAAGAAGTCCAACCCGTCCTCAATCGTCGTCATGCAGAAGACCGGCATGCGCCTCTTCGTCGAGCGCCTCGTCTTCCGCTTCAAGGAGTCCAGCCCCGACGAGGCCAAGGCCGTCCTGCGAGAAATCGTGGAGGCCTGCGCCGCCGCCTCCGGCCGCCGCGCTTCCGGAATCGGCGTGGACGCCTCCAACGAACGCTACTACGCCACCGACGTCCGCAGGGAATTCTCCCGCCATGCCCACGTCCGCCTCTGCGATTCGGCCGAGTCCGTCGAATACCGCGGCGAAAAAATGAAGCTCAAGACCTTCCTCGGGCAGCGCTACGTTGAAATCTACGAGGACTCCGCCGTCGCCATCCCACCCGACCGCTGGGTCAAGGAAGACCGCCGCCTCGCCAAGAAGTCCAAGGGCGGCTTCGACAACGAGCTCGACAACGCCGGAAACCACGCCGACACCTTCGACGCCGCCAAGCTGGCCCTCCACTGCCTCCTGAAGGGCGGCGGGGAGGTCGGCGCCAAGGCAGTTCCCGTCGGATCCGCATCGTCCGCGAGAATCATCGCATAGGAGCATGGCATGAAAAAGACCACCAAACAGAACGCCGCGCACCGACGCCCAAAGGGCGGCGCATCCCGCGTCACCACTGTCTCGTCCCGCAACGAGCAGGCCTCATCCACCGGCGGACTCGACGTCGATCGCGTCGCCGCCATCATCCGCCTGTCCGAAAACGGCAACTCATCGCAGTTCTGGCAGCTCTGCCGCGACGTCGTCCTCCAGGACGCCCATATCCAGGCCCTCCTCTTCCAGCGCAAGAACGCCGTCCTCGGCGACGAAATCATGGTCGCCCCCTGGGACAAGAACAACAAGGCCGACGTCGAGGCCGCCGAAGCCGCCGAACTGATGCTGCGCCACACGCCGTCGCTCTTCGCCGGCATCACCCACCTGTTGGATTCCGTCCTCTTCCCCCTCTCCGTCGTCGAAAAGGTCTATGCCCCGGCCGATCCCGCCATCCCCGAACTCGGCCGCCGCTTCGCCATCGCCGACCTCGTCCCCGTTCCCTATCGCCTCCTCGGCTGGAACCAGGACGGCCAACCCGTCGTCCACGACAAGGAAAACACCACCGGATTCGTCCAGGCCCCGCCCATGGATCCTGCCCGCTACGTCCTCCACCGCGGACATACCCTGACCTCCCCCGACCGTTTCGGCGGCCCCATGCGCGCTATCTTCTTCCTCTGGCTCCTCTCCGCCTCCGCCACCACCTGGTGGGCCCGCTACCTCTCCCGCTACGGATCCCCCTTCATGGTCGGAAAAACCGACTCCGCCGACGAAAAGGACCGCCGCATCCTCGAAGCCGCCATCTCCTACTCCACCCAGCTCGGCGGCATCGTCCTCACCGGCGACTCCTCCCTCGAACTCAAGGAGGCCACCGGCGGATCCGACGACGCCTTCGAGAAATTCAAGACCCATTGCCGACGAGAAATCTCCCGCCTCATCCTCGGCCAGACCCTTTCCTCCGAAACCGCACCCACCGGCCTCGGCTCCGGAACCTCCGAACTACAGGGCGAAGTCCGCGACGACATCCGCAAGTTCGACGCCCGCTGCCTCGGCGAAACCATCCGCTCCCAGATCGTCGCCCAGTGGCTCGTCCTCAACGGCTACTCCGGACGCCCCCCCCTCATCTCCTTCGCCGCCGACACCACCGAAGAAGTCAAGCGCACCTCCGAACTCATCGCCCGCCTCCCTGCCTCCGGACTCGAACTCACCGACGACGGCATCCAGATGGCCGGCGAACGCATCGGCCTCCCCGTCCAGCGCAGCACAATGCAGGTCCGGCCGTCCGTAGCGCCCCTCTCCGCTGACCGGGAGGTCGGCGGAGATAGCTTTTTTCGACGCGAACTCCGCCGGGGATGCTTCTGATTCCATCGCCGGTGCCGCCTCCGCCAACGTCGCGCGACTCTTCCGCGAACGCTACGCCAACCTCCCGCGCCTCCTCCGCGAAAGCCCTTCCCCATCCGTCGCCCTCACCGCCATCAAGACCCAACTCCGCCTCGCCTCCCACGAGCAAGCCACGACCCCAATCGAACACACCCTCCTAGCCAACGCCCTCAACGGTCTCTTCGACCCAAACCAGCCGGAAACCACCAGCTTCGACTCCGAACACTGCCCCGCCGACGGCAAATTCCTGGCCAAAGACGGCACCTGCACCGACTGCCGCGGATCGGCAGCCAAGGCCATTCCGAAGCACATCCTCAACGGATCCTCCTACACCGACCCCAAAGCCGTTGGCATCTCTGCCCTCGAAACCGGCTTCACCGTTCAAACCGCCAATGGCAAGCCAGCCCACTTCGGTAAATGGCTCGTTGAAAAATACCTCAACGGAAATAACAGGGCGGAAGGACCAGACCCCGAACGCCTGGAACACCTCGCCCAGGCCGTCGCCACCGTCAAGTATTCAAATCAAGGCGTCAGGGTTGTCCCTGGCGAACAGTTTCAATACCGACACCGGTTCAAGAGACAGGCCTGCGTCGTATTCACCGACATCCATACAGGAAAAGTGAACGGATTCATCCATGGACGAGAAAGAAGCGGAGACAAGCTATTGCTCAAATATAAAGAGACCCCGCGCATCAGATGATGCCGGGGTCAGCGTACATGCAGATTTCCATTCAACCTGCACCCGACAAGCAGGGGAAATCGGAATGGCGAACCCTGCTCCAGATATTCATATAGATACCCCACATGCCCAAAATCGTCAACAGAAAAACAAAACAACTTGAAAAAAATGAAAACGCTACATAATCAATCCGATCCCCGATCCCCGATCCCCGATCCCCGATCCCCGATCCCCGATCCCCGATC
>CAZMEF010000070.1:0-8412 GCA_964565305.1 uncultured Eubacteriales bacterium
GGAGAGCAAAGCCGACGCCATCGCTGTCGGGGTCTTTTCGGGCGGGGCCGATCTGTCGGGTCCGTCAGGAGATGTTGATAGGGTTTTGGGAGGCAAGATCGGAAGGCTCATGGGTGCCGGCGCCATCAGCGGCAAAGAGGATGAGATCACGGTTCTGTATCCCGACGACGGGAGGCTCCCGCCTCGAGTCGTAGTCGCCGGGCTAGGGAAACCGGAGACGCTTTCGGCCGAAGTTCTTCGTCGCGCCTCGGCGTCCGCCGCGCAGAAAGCAAGAGAGACGGGGGCCGAAAGCCTTGCCACCGCACTTGGCTCATGCCGTGGAAACGCCCTAGACCCGTTCACCGCCTGGGAAGCGGTCGTACAGGGCACTATAACAGGCCTTTATCGTTTCTGGGACCTCAAAACGGACAGGCCCGATCGTTTGGGCGTCAAGCGGCTCCTAGTCGTTGAGGCGAACTCCGCCGACATGCCTTCTGTGTCGGCAGGGGCCGATTCAGGCAGGATCGTAGGAGAGTCGATTTGTTTCGCGCGAAACCTCGCGAACCTTCCTGCGAACATTCTCACCCCAATAGCGCTTGCGGAGATGGCCACGAACATGGCCGGGATTTGCGGGCTTACCTCCAGGGTTATGGAGGAGACTGAGGCGGCGCGGCTAGGAATGAACGCGATGCTCTCGGTGGCAAAAGGAAGTCACCACGCGCCGCGCTTCTTGGTACTCGAACATAACGCCGGACGGTCGGATTACAAGACGGTGGTTCTCGTAGGAAAAGCGGTCACTTTCGACAGTGGCGGCATCTCTTTGAAACCGGCCGAGGGCATGGAAAACATGAAGGGCGATATGGCGGGAGGGGCCGCCGTAGTGGGCGCGATGAGAGCGTGCGCTCTCTTGCGGTTACCTCTTCACGTCGTCGGGCTTGTGCCTGCGGTAGAGAATATGCCGGGCGGGGGGGCATCGAGGCCCGGCGACGTCGTCAAGGCGATGAAAGGGATCAGCATCGAAATAATCAGCACGGACGCGGAAGGGCGAATGATTCTGGCCGACGGTCTGACGTACGCCGGGATCTTCAAGCCTCAAGCCGTTTTGGACATAGCGACGCTTACGGGCGCCTGCGGGGTGGCTCTAGGCGGTGGCGCCGCCGGCGCCATGGGAGATGAGGCGTTGATCGGTATCCTCAGGTCATCGGGAGATCGGATGGGGGAGAAGGTCTGGCCCCTGCCACTGTTCCCGGAGTACGAAGCGCAGATAAAGAGCGATATAGCCGACGTTAAGAACAGCGGAGGAAGGCCTGCGGGCGCTCTCACGGCGGGATGCTTCCTGCGGAAGTTTGCGCCGGACGGAGTGCCGTGGGTTCATATCGATATGGCGGGGGTAGCCAGGGACGCTAAGGGTAAGCCTCACGCCCCGTCAGGCGCCACGGGATACGGCGTAGGCCTTTTCGCGGATTTCTTGCGCCGGTACGCCAACGGCTAACTGTGTAACCTTCCCACTCGAGGAGACATAATATGTTGATGCCCGAGGATATGGTCATTGGGGAGTGAGGAGACCATGGGTGCATCAAAGAGAGAGATGACCGGCCCGAAATGCCGGGATTGCGCGGTTGTGGGGGTGGGCGTCGGACGTAACTCGCGTCCGGGACCCAAGCAAGGAGAACCGGTACTGACGGTGTTGGTCAGAGATCATAATAGCGCCGAAGAGCCCCTAGAGTGTTGCGCACCAATAGCCGGGATGTTGAAGTCCGATCTGATAGAGATTTTGGAAGTAGGCAGGGTGGTCGCGCTGCCAAGAAAATGACGATTGAAAAACCCTCGCTATGACTTGTCGAAGCCAGACAGAATTGGTAGAATCTGGCTAGGCAAAGATCGCGCGATCTGCCAAGAAAAGCATGAAGAGCGGGGGTATGCGGAAAGTGCCTAAAGGTGTCGTCGAGGCCCTGGAGTGGCGAGTGGGGCGTATGGAGGAGTGTCTTTCGGCCGTGGTCAGGTATCTGGATATACGGATGCCGGAGCCTTTTTACGACAACAGTGACGACGAGGATGAGGCGTGCGCCTCCGGATCCGGTGGAGCGGAAGTAGAGGCCGTCGCCAGGCAGGGGTGCGATAGATTCGAAGAGCCGCAGGCAAAGCCGGAAAAACTCCGGAGAGATGCGCGGCTTGAGTCTGACGAGACTCCGGGTTTACGCCACAACGATGTTGGAGAGTTGTTTTCCATAAAGCTAGTCCGGCCTTCTTTTTTCCACGACTTCGATTTTTTCAGCAGGCGGTTCGAGGTAGGGTTTCCCGCAAGCAAAGGCCCCGTCGCGGGCCGGGTCGAGCCGGGAGATTTCATGTTCATCTATGTCATGAGCCCCGAGAAGAAGATCATAGGTTTGGCGCGCGCTGTAGAAAAGGCGGCTTTCGATGAATGCGGCGGGAAGTTCCCGTACCGTCTGCTCTTGGAATGGGAATCCGGTCCGAAGTCTGGCGGCATTACGTTTGCGGAACTCGGCCTCAAGGTCAGGCCAAGGCCGGGCGACACAGTGTACTCAATTGACACCGACAAGGCCGTGGACGTAGCCGAACTGGTCAGGAGCCTGCCTGACTTGACCTATGACGAGTTGGTGACTCTAAGGGCGAAGCACCTCGAAGTCGAGTAAGATCGGCTCTAGTGACGGTGAAGTCCGGCGGGGAGTGAAGGTTCCATGCTACTGACAAGTGAGATTCTTCAGGCAAGCGTTACCGGTGGTAGTTTCTACGGTGGCGGCGGGGGCGGCCATCATCTGGCGGGGTTAACTATGGGGGAAGCGGCCCTTGAGCGAGGTAGCCCGTACCTCGTACCAATCAGCGAGGTTGCCGGGGAAGCCATTCTCGTTACCGTGTCGGCGGTAGGCGCGCCGTCAGCTACCGGCACTCATGCCACGGAAGAAAACTACATCCGCGCTGTGGAACTGTTGGTGGAAATGGGGATCTCCATCGGGGGCTTCATCACCAACGAGTGCGGGGGACTGGCAAGCGTGAACGGCTGGCTGCAGTCCGCCGCGTTCGGCTTGCCTGTGGTGGATGCCCCATGCAATGGGAGGGCGCACCCCACAGGCGTAATGGGCTCAATGGGACTTCACACTGTGAAGGGGTATATGTCGAATCAAGCTGCTTCTGGCGGCGCCAAGGCGGACGGTTCGTATCTGGAAATGCTCGTCACAGGCAGTCTCGGGGATGCCTCCGCAATGGTCCGGCAAGTGGCCGTCCGAACCGGGGGCCTCGTAGCCGTAGCCAGGAACCCGGTGCCCGCCTCTTACGTCGTCCGAAACGGCGCGCCCGGCGCGCTTTCAAGATGCATTCAGGTGGGAGAAGCGATCTTGTCTGAGCGAACGGCTTCCGCCCGCGTTGAGGCCGCAGCCACTTGTGCGCGCGGATTTGTGGCGTGCTCGGGGAAAATCGCCGCCGTTGATACCGAGACGCGGGACGGCTTTGATGTAGGGGTGGTCCACCTCGAAGGCGGTTTCGAACTGTCCTTCTGGAACGAATACATGACGCTTGACGGACCTATTGTTCCCGGTGCCTCCATGCCTCGTTCCGGTCCGGCCCGTATCGCCACTTTCCCGGACCTAATCACGACCATGAGTCTTGATAGCGGCCTTCCGGTAACAACGGCGGAGATCAGGCAAGGCGTTCAGATCGCGGTGATTGTGGTACCCTCGCGAGAACTCATCCTCGGCGCGGGCGTGAAGGACAGGGGGCTTTATAAGGGCATCGAAGACGCCGTCGGCAAAGACATCTTGGCCCATGTCATTGAGTGAAGTGGCGCGGGAAACGTTGCCTGCAGGATCTCGCCTCTGAATTGAAGAACCCTTCTCAGGATAATCACGCTAGGCGGCCTGAGAGGGTGGGACTATGGTTCGTTGGGTTTTGGCGGCTTCTCCTCTGATCGTTCTTCTTTTGACAATGCTCTGGTTGAAATGGAACGCGCGTAAGGCGGGCACTCTGGCGTACCTTGTGGCCGTCGCGGTGGCTTGGGCGGCCTTCGGAGGATATCCGAAGATTATGGCGATGGCTTCCGCCAAAGGCGCCAGCCTTACGCTTTTCGTAGTGCTCATAATCTGGTCTTCTTCGTTCATGTACCAACTCATGAATGAAACGGGCAGCGTGCCCGTTATCTCCAAATGGATGGCGACACTATCAACTGACAGGCTTATGCTGGGGCTTTTGATCGGCTGGTGCCTGTCCGGAGTCATTCAAGCGGTGGCGGGCTATGGAGTTCCTGTCGCCGTTTGCGCTCCGCTGATGATAGCTGCCGGGTTCGAACCTATTACCGCTGCCGCGGCCGCTCTGGTCGGCCACGCGTGGTCCATAACTTTTGGCTCGATGGGTTCCTCATTCTACACGTTAGGCCTGTCGACAAAGATCGCGCCGGAGATCTTGGGGAACTGGGTCGGCTTGACCTTCATCATCCCGACCATCGCGACGGGGCTTGCCGTCGCCCACGTCGTCGACGGTTGGCGAGGGGTGCGCTCCGGACTGTTCAAGATTACCCTGGTCGGGTCCTCGATGGGGGCCGTCCAATGGCTCGTGGCGCGCACAGGTTCGGGACAGATAGCGGCGCTCTTGGGGTCTTTGGCCGGCGTGCTTCTTGTCGCCCTAATGGCCCCAAGGGGTGAAAAGAAACCCGCGAAGGGCGGAAGCGACCCCGAGGCGCGGTCTCTTCACACAGTTCTGACCCCGTATTACGCTTTGTTGTCGCTCACGATGGTATCCCAGATTCCCGTGGTGAAGGAGTTTTTCAAGCCGTATAAGCTAGGAGTCAACTACCCCGCCATGGCCACGACCCAGGGCTATCAGGTTGCCGCCGAAAAGGCGTACGCCGCCATCGGGTTGTTCTCTCATCCGGCCCCAATAATCACCGCGGCGGCCTTCATGGGCCTCGCCGTGTACCTCCGATGCGGTTTGCTTACGCGCGCCAACATACGTAAAGCGTGGAAAAACACCGTTAAGCAGTCATGGCCCACCACTTTGGGCGTCCTTGCCATGGTGATGATGGCTCTGGTCATGACAGATACGGGCATGACCGGGGAGATGGCGGCGGGGGTGGCAGGGGTGGCAGGCCGGCTTTTCCCGGTGGTGTCCCCCTTCATAGGCGTTCTCGGGTGCTTCATGACCGGCAGCAATACCAACGCGAATATTCTGTTTGGAGCTTTCCAGATCGAAACCGCCAAGGCTTTGGGACTTAGCGCCACGTTGATCGCTTCTTCCCAAACCACAGGCGCCTCGCTTGGCTCATCCATAGCGCCCGCCAAAGTGCTTCTCGGCTCGAGCACCACAGGGCTTACGGGCAAAGAGGGCGAACTCATGAAGAGATGTCTGCCGTATTGCCTGGCAATAGTACTGATCGTGGGCCTCCAGACGCTCATCGCAACCGCTTTCTTGACGGTCACGCCCTAGGAAGAGAGAAGGTTTTACTTTGAAAGGCTCGATCACTTTCGTGTCCAGGCGGATCTACCCCGCGGGCGCCCAGCCCTTCGCCGGATATCTGCGCATCCGGGGTTCGATCATAGATCTCATCGGCGAAGGATTGCCGGACTACGACGAGGGTGAAATGATCGATGTCGGAATGGACAAGATCGTCCCCGGGTTTGTCGATCTGCACGTTCACGGGTGTCTTGGATACGATACGGTTTTTTCCGGTGAAGATCCCATCCCGCACATGGCGAGATACCTGGCCGAAAATGGGACAACGGCGTTTCAGCCGACCGCCTGCGCCGCTCCTCTAAAGCTCTTGGACCGGGCCGTGGAAAGGACGAAGCACGCGTTCTATTCCAAGGCAAATGGGGCTCGCGTTCTCGGGCTGCACATGGAGGGCCCATTTCTCAATGCCCGCCGCAAGGGAGCGATGAGGGCAGAGCACTTGATACCGCCTTCCATCGGTCTTGTTGAAAAATGGGTTAGCCAATCTCAGGGCACCATCGGGCAGGTGACCATCGCTCCGGAACTGCCCAACGCCTTGGAAGTAATCCGGTACCTTGCCAAACAGGGCGTCACCGTCTCGGCCGGCCACACAGAGGCGACTTACGAGGAGATGCAGGACGCGTTCAGAGCGGGCGTCTCTTTTGGCACACATACCTTTAACGCCATGCGAGGCTTGCACCAAAGGGAGCCCGGCGCCTTGGGAGCGTTGCTCGCCAACGATAACGTCGCGTGCGAATTGATATCGGACGGGCGGCACGTCCACCCGGGGGCCATTAGATTGCTTATGGCGGCCAAGGGCAAGAGGCAAGTCTGTTTGGTTTCAGACGCGACCTTTGCGGGGCTCAGCGAAGGGGAGTACGAGTTCGCGGGGCGGAAGGTGCTCGTTGATGCCGAGGGCACGGCAAAACTTCCCGACGGCACTTTGGCGGGCTCGACGTCGACCCTCAACACGTGTCTTGGAATAATGGTTGAAAAAGCGAAGATACCGTTTGAGGACGCTCTCTTGGCTGCTACGGCGAATCCTGCCCGGATCATGGGGATCGACCAGCGAAAGGGCACGTTGTCGGTGGGAAAAGACGCGGACTTGGTCGTTCTGGACGATGACTACCGAGTCCTTTGGAGCGTAGCAGAAGGAACGATTCACAAGTCCCCAAAATAGCTTTCCAGGAGGTGTCGTTCGATGCGGCGTCTTGCTCTTTTGAACGGGAAGATCTTCACCGCGACGTCCGGTGACCCGGCTTCCACTTCGGCTCAAGCGATCGTCGTCCTCGGGAACCGGATTGAAGCGGTAGGGTGCAACGAAATGGCCCGACAGATGGCCGGAACCGACCATCCAAGCGAAAGCGGAGCTCTCACGGTGGACTTGCGTGGAAAGACTGTGCTTCCCGGTTTTGTCGACTCCCATAACCATGTTCTATCGGCGGCGGAATTGCTCCAGGGCGTCGACTGCTTCGGGATAGCGACTATAGACGACTTGAAGTCGGCCGTCTCCAAAAAGGCCGCCGAAGCGGGTCCCGGCCAGTGGGTGACCGGAGCGGGGTGGATCGAGAGCCAGTTCGACGAGCGAAGAATGCCTGACAGAAGGGACTTGGACGAAGCGGCGCCACGGAATCCAGTCGCCCTAAGTCGCCTCTTCGGCGTCACGGCAGTCAACTCGATGGCGCTCGAACTCTCGGGCATCAGGAGAGGCCAACTGCCGCCTGCCGGCAGGGTAGACTTGGACTGTTCGGGAGAGCCCACGGGCATCCTACGCGAAGGCGCGAGCGGCCCGGTGTGGAAGGCCATCGATTCACAGGCTACCGGCGCTAGCCGAGATGGCATCGAGCGGTCCGTCGTCTTGGCGCTCACAGAACTTCTCCGCTACGGGACCACATCGGTGCTCGACCCAGGGGTGAACGCGAGTCTCATGAGGGCGTACCTTTCCCTGTGGGCGAAGGGCGGCTTGCCTGCGCGAGTCACGGCGATGCCCGCCCATCACGGAATCGGCGCGATATTCGGCAGAGAGGCGACCTACCCCGCAATAGAAGCGGGGTTGCGGCCGGGCCTCGGTGACGAGCGTTTCCGCTTCGGGAATCTCAAGATGGCCATCGACGGGGGGTTGGGCAGCAAGACCGCCTTAATGCACGAGCCCTTCTTGGACGGGAGCCGGCCGACCGTGCCCATCAGGCTCGATTTCAACAAGCTGAACGGCTACATCAAGGAAGCCCACGAGAACGGGTGGGGAGTGGGCATCCACTGTTGTGGCGATCTGGCCCAAGACCTAGCTCTTTCACACATGGCCGACGCCTTTAGAAGCAACCTGCCGACGCCAAATCACCGGCATAACATCATCCACGGGTATTTCCCGACCGACTACGCCCTTGGTGTCATGAGCGACCACGATATCGGGGTCTCGGCACAGCCCGGTTTCATCTACGTCGAAGGAGACATTTACCCGGACGCGATAGACCCCAAGAGACTTTCCACGTTCAAACCGCTTCGAACGTATCTGAAACGCGGCATACGGGTGGCCATCAACACCGACGTCTCGTCCGGGCCGTACGACCCGCTTGTCGCCATATATTCCGCCGTGGCGAGAAAGACTGTGCGGGGCCTCGACTTCGGGCAGGCGGAAGCCTTGACGCCGAGAGAAGCCGTCGCCGCTTTTTCTAACGCCGGAGCGTATCTGGCCTACCGCGAGAAAGAAGTGGGGACCATCGAAGCCGGCAAGTTCGCGGACCTGGTGGTTCTTGACAGGGACATCTTGGACGGGTCGCATGAGGATATCCTGAAAGCCAAGGTTGAGGCCACCGTGCAGGACGGCCGCTTCGTATACCTGAGTCCCGCGTCGAACTTGTCGGTTCCTGAAGATGCGAAGAATATCAAGGCGTCTACAACAACCTTACGGTACGGGCAGGAATCCGGCCCCAAGAAGGCCACAGGGAGAGTAGGCTAGAATCGTTTTTCGGCACTGACAGGGGGTTTGCCTGTATGAAA
>CAZMEF010000071.1:0-8410 GCA_964565305.1 uncultured Eubacteriales bacterium
AGCCAAGAAGCACGCGAGGGCGTTCTTGGCCAAAGAAAAAACGCTGACCAAACTTGTGGAAAACGAGCTCGACAAGGTACTGTCGGCAACGCAGGCTTTCGTGGGGCTTTCCGGCGCGAAACAACGGACTCGCACCATAGCTAGGGCGGAGGACCTTTGTTTCGGTTACCCAGAAGCGGACGGGCGAGGGCCTGACTTGCTCCGTGGCCTATCATTTGAGATCAGGCCCGGCCGCAAAGTCGGACTCATAGGACGAAACGGTTCCGGAAAGTCCACACTCCTCCGCCTCATCGCGGGGGAACTGGCGCCGCGCTCGGGCGGTCTTTGGGTGAACCCCGGCGTTAAGGTTAGATACCTGGCGCAGATGCACGATGCTTTGGACCCGAAACTCTCACCTGTTCAGAACCTTTGCGCCGAAACGGGATTGGGAGTCAAGGAGGCGCGAGACCTCCTGGCCCGGATGGAGATAACCGACGAGACGCAACTCCGGCCAACGGGCACGCTAAGCATGGGTGAACAGACGCGGGTGGCTATATCGTGCCTGACTCACGGCCCGTGCGACTGCCTCCTCTTGGACGAGCCGACAAATCACCTCGACCTGTCCTCACAAAACGCCGTTGAACAGGCTCTTTGCCGGTTCAGTGGAGCGGTGGTCGTGGCTTGCCACGATCGCTATCTGATGGATGCCGTCTGCGATTCTATTTGGAGGCTCGACAAGGGCGCCATGGAAACCCATCGCGGAAATTACACTTCGATGGTCGAAGCGGACTGTGCCCGAAGACGGCTCGAGGCCGGGCATGATCCGGCCCGTGAAGCCCGGCTATTGGCCCTCAGGACCAACATTGCTGACGTGGTATTCAAGATATCTGCCGCAAAGATTCCGGCCGAGAAAGAACGTCTGGAGGACACGTATCAAGTGCTTCTCGCGGAGTTTAGAGAACTTCACAGGAAGTAAGGTTAGACTGTAGAAAGCATATGGGCAAGAAACCGATCCGGGGGGATAATCCGTGGCTACTTATGACAAGGCTTACGAACTTGCGGCGGAACTGAAGCGGAGCGAAGAGTACAAGGAGTACCAGAAGGCTAAGGCAGAACTCTCCGCAAACGAGGCTGCCCTTTCGATCCTTCGCGATTACCGTAAGCAGGAGTTGTTGGCGCAAGCGGCCATGCTATCAGGCAAACCGCTAGACGAAAAGGCAGATGCCGAAATGCAAAGGATCCGCAAGATCGCCCAGATTCACGGGCCGGTGCAAAAATACATTGAAGCCGAGAGACAGATCATCGTGATGCTCTCGGACGTTCAGCGCATTCTGACGGATTCGCTCAACCTTTTGGAAGAGTAAAAAAAGCGCCCCCGATAACCTCGGGGGCTTTGGCTGTGTATGTGTGCACCGGGGGGAGCCGTTACACAACTTGTTCACAACCATATAATCGAAAGCTCATCCGGAAATGTAATACCAAAAACTTCTCATGTCGCCCCTATCGTGCTATCCTTAAGCGGTTCCTCTCGTGCCTGATTCCGCCTTTTGGGCTGCGCCAAGCAACCACCCGGAAAGGCAAGGAAAGGCAAGGATCGCGAAATCGTCTAACAAGACCGGACAAGGCCAAACTAGACAGAGAAAGCGTTTCGGCGTTTGTGCCCGCGACGTTCCGGCCCAAGAGGGCAAGGCATGGTGTATCGGAGGTGTTTTGATGGATCTTGACAGGCCCGAACTCAAGAACCTCATCGAACAGCGTGACCTGCCGGCGCTGCGGACTTTGGTCAGCCAGTGTCGCGTGCCGGACATCGCGGACCTCTTGTCGGAGCTAGACAAACCGGATCGCGTCATTCTTTTCCGCACCATTCCGAGATACCTTGCCGCGGACGTTTTCTCCGAGTTCGAAGCGAGCGACCAGGACGCCCTTTTGAGAGACCTGACAGACGAAGAGACCAGAACCCTTATGGCCCACCTGCGGCCCGACGACCGCACCTCGTTACTGGAGGAGTTGCCGGGCCAAGTCACGCAACGCTTGTTGAACCTTCTGAACCCCGAAGACCTAAGAGAAGCAAGAACGCTCTTGGGATACCCCGAGGAGAGCGTCGGGCGCGTAATGACGCCCGATTATGTCGCGGTCCGCCCAGAATGGACAGTCGGCACCACCATGAACCACATAAGGAAGATGGGACAGGACAGCGAGACCATAAACACGATATACGTCACCGACAAGTCGTGGCATCTGCTGGGCTCAGTCCCTCTCAAGAGGATAGTCCTGGCACACCCGGACGACCTCATATCTTCCATGATGGATTCGCCCGCTGTGGCGCTATCGGCGTTTGCGGACCGCGAAGAAGCGACCAAAGTTATCGAAAGCTGCGCCCTTTTCGTTCTGCCGGTGATCGATTCGTCCGGCGTTCTCGTGGGCATGGTTACGGGAGATGACGTGCTTGACATCGCCCACGAAGAGGCGACGGAAGATCACCACAAGAGAGCAGCCATATCGCCCATCCGCGAAAGCTTGACGAGCGCCCGGTTCGGTCTCCTTTACAGGAGCAGGGCCCCTTGGCTTGTCGCTTTGATCATCGTCGATCTGATCGCGGCCGAAACCATGGCACATTTCCAAAACACCATCGCGGCCGTGTTGCCCTTGGTTTTCTTTCTGCCCTTCCTCACCGGTTGCGCCGGAAATGCAGGGTCCCAATCTTCAACCCTTATCATACGAGGCCTCGCGGTGGGAGATATCACCATGAAAGATTGGAGCAGGGCGCTTGGCCGGGAGATCGTTATCTCATTGGCGCTCGGGCTAACCATAAGCCTTGCGGTCTGGGGCCCTGCGGTGGCCAGCGGAGGAGCGGGAGTCGGCGTAGTTGTGGCGACTTCGGCCCTAATTGTCGTGACAAGCAGCTGCATTATGGGCGCCGGGCTGCCTTTCGTCATGACCAAACTAAAACTTGACCCGGCGGCATCCAGTTCTCCGCTGATCACTTCTTTGGCCGACATTTTGGGCGTCCTTGTGTACTTCGAACTGGCCAAATGGTACTTAGGGCTGTAGGGGTCGTCCCGGCAGTGGGCAACCAATTCCAGATCACCGGACGTGACGACGCGGATGGGGGCGGTCAAGTTGAACGAGCAGCTTAAGCCTGAAATCATCGAGCTCTTGGCAAAGCGGAACTGGTCCGCCATAAGAGATTTCACCGCCCGGTGGCCCATCGCCCGCATCGCGCATCTCCTTCTAGACCTGGAAGGAGGCGACAGGGTCCTGCTTTTCCGCGCTCTGTCCAGACAATCGGCGGCTGAAGTTTTCGCCTATTTTGACGCGTCCGAGCAAGATGACCTGTTGAGCCGCCTAACAGGAGAGGAAACCCGCCAGCTTCTCGCTAACCTGAGACCGGACGACAGGACCGCACTGTTGGAAGAACTTCCGGCCCAGGTCACCCAAAGGTTGTTGAGCTTCCTGAGCGCGGAAGACCTTTGCGAATCAAGACAACTGCTCGGATACCCAGAGGACAGCGTCGGGCGGCTCATGACGCCGGATTACGTCACCATAAGGCCCGAATGGAACGTAGGCAAAGCGATGGAGCACGTGCGCACCACAGGCCGCGAGCGTGAAACGGTGGACGTCGTCTACGTCACCGACCCGTCATCCCGCCTCCTTGGCGCCGTGTCTCTTAGGCAGTTGGTGTTGGGGAAGCCGGCCGATTCCGTCAGAGGGATCATGCGGTCTCCGGCCGTGAGCGTATCCGCGTTCGTGGACCGGGAAGAAGCGGCGGCGCTGATCGAACGATATGACCTCGCCGTCCTGCCCGTGTTGGATTCCGAAGGCTTGCTTGTGGGCATCATCACAGGCGATGACGTATTCTCCGTTGTACAGGAAGAGGAAACAGAAGACTTCCAAAAAAGCGCCGCTGTCCGCCCCATAGGCACCGGCCTTCTGACCGCCAAGCTCAGCCTCCTCTATCGCAACCGCATCGGATGGCTCCTGGGCCTCGCTGTCTCCTACTTCTTGTCGGGGACGCTTTTGGCCCACTACGAAGGCGTCATCTCACAGGTGGTCACCCTCGTGTGCTTCCTGCCGCTCATCATAGACAGCGCCGGCAACGCGGGCTCGCAGTCCGCGACGCTGATGGTGCGCGCGCTCGCCACGGGAGACGTGGACGCCGGCGATTGGGGCAAGGTTATAGTCAAAGAGTTAGGCGTATCGCTTGCTCTCGCTTTGACGATGTCTCTGACGGTCTGGGCCGTGGCGTCGTACAGATTGGGGTTTAGCATCGCGGTTATCGCGGCAATCGCTCTCTTGCTAGTAGTCGTGATCAGCTGCGGCGTCGGCGCCGCCATCCCCTTCGCTCTCAACAAATTTGGCATGGACTCGGCCGCCGCAAGTTCACCGCTTGTCACCGCCGTGGCCGACATCATAGGCGTTTTCATTTATTTCACCACTGCCAAAATGTACCTCGGGATCTGACCGCATGGTCCCTCGTCATTCGCACAGAACATTTGCGCGCGAAGATGTTGCGCACTCTTGCAATCTTGTGTATGATTATGCATACAATGTCCTGGGAGGCTTTCTTCGACCGTGAAAATAGTGATCACCTATCCCACGAACTCAAGCGCGGGGCCCGCGGACCTGGCGAAATCCCAGGATAAGCCTCAATACGTGGACCTTCTTTTTGAAGAAGGCCGTCCGGTTGCCCTGAACGACGAGCGCATGAACCTCACGAGTCTGATTCGCGCTTTGAATGACGCGGCGTCGAACCACGGTATTGCGGACGGCGAACGTGTCATATCGACGGCTCAACGTGCGGCCGAATCTATCGCGTCCGGAACGGTTCGCGTAGGGCTTTTCAGAGGGCACGTTTTCGTGGCAAGCCGCAGTTCGCGCTTCTCATCATACGACCCCTCACTGTCCACATTCGACATGGGCGACCTGTTCGACGGCCCTTCCGCCACCTTGTGCGACCTTGGGGCGCATCCCGTGCGGGTTTGGCCCGCTTAACCTCTAGCGGTAGATAGAGGCATACCCCCCACCTGCGGCGAATCCTCCCTCTGCTCACCTTTGGCAACTCACTTACGTACCGGGGGGATCCGTTATGACCATAATAGACAGATTCGAGGGCGATTGGGCGGTCGTAGAGTGGGAGGATGGAATCACTTTCAACTTTCCTCGCGCCCTGCTGCCTGAAGACGCCGTAAGCGGCGATGTCCTTACCCTCAGCGTGTCCGTCGACAGGGAGGAAACCGAAAGACGAAGAGCGCGAATAAGAAGGCTTGAATCCGACCTTTTCAGGGAGTAACGCTTTGTTATCAACCCCGCGCCACAGGCATATAGAAGGCTATGGGGTGAGCCGGAATGTCCAGTAGCCCACGACGTATCGCAGGCCTAATCACAGCTGTCGTTGTTCTGCTGGCTTGCTCCTTCGTGTCTTGCGTGAGAGCCACGGCGACTAAGCCGGTTGCTGAGTTGAAGGTCGTGTTCTTGGATGTGGGTCAAGCCGATTCCTGTATTCTGCTTCTGCCCGACGGGACGACGGTCCTGATCGACGCCGGCACAAAAGAGGCCGGAAAGATCATCGTCAAGCGTCTCCAGGAGCTTGATGTTGAAAGGATCGACCGCCTCGTACTCACCCACCCGCACGAAGATCACATCGGCGGGGCCGTGGAAGTCATGGGAGAGTTCGATGTAGGGGACGTTTTCATGCCGCGGACATCCCACACTACCAAAACCTACGAAAAGTTGCTCCTTGCCATCCAAGCAATGCAACTCCCTTTGTACGAGGCCAAAGCCGGGAAGGTCCTCATCGACCAAGAGGATCTCAAGGCCACTTTCACTGGCCCGGCCAACGCGTACACCGACCTTAACGAGATGTCGGCGGTGCTTTCTCTCACATACGGTAAGGTGACGTTTCTTTTCACCGGGGATGCGGGAGCGACTTCTGAGGCCGATATGCTTGCCTCGGGTCTGGTGACGCGAGCGGACGTACTGAAGGTCGGGCATCACGGGAGCTCGACTTCCAGCACAAAAGCCTTCTTGGAAACCGTTTCCCCTGACATCGCTGTCATATCCGTTGGGGCGGGCAACACTTACGGGCATCCCGCCAAGTCCACCCTGGAGCGTTTGGAATCAGAAAAAGTGAGCGTGTACCGCACGGATCTGGACGGAGAGATCACCGTGACAAGCGACGGCGCCACGCTCACTGTTGAGACCGGCAAAAACGGTAACTAGAGGACCTCCTACTGCAGGCGCATCCCGCACTCGCCGCAGAACTTGGATTCAGAAGAGTTGACTGCCCCGCACCTCGGGCACTTCTCCATATCGAGCTTGAATCCACAGTTCACGCAGAATTTCCCCGTTCCCGCCGGCTTCCCGCATTGGGGGCAAAGAGTTTGCCTTTCATTGATCTCGCCGGTGAAAACCTGGGTGTTCTCTGCTTTCTGCCTGATGTCGGTGACCATCTTCTCGGCCCTGGCCGCGGACACCTCGACGGCTTCGCGAGGCGCGCATTCGATGCAAAGCCCGGACTGCTCGTTCCAGTCGTTCTCGCACACCCACCTGGTGCACTTGGGGCACCGGTGGAAGTAGCCTTTGGCCTCATTTTGGGCGAGTTCGAAGGCCTGTTCGTGCTCCTTATGCCACTCCGGGCTCATTCCCTGGAACCGTTCTCCTATGACGTGGCTGCCATGCTCAAGGGCGCTTGAAAGCCTGTAGCCGGCACCGCCCAAGAACGATGACCCGATGCTCGCCGCCCTTCCCAGTCCGCGAAACAAGTTGCCCCTCTTGTAGAACTTGGACTCGATAAAGGAGGTCTTGAATCCTTCGTTACAGATCTGGCAATAAAAAGTGAACTGAAAACCCGCTTCCGTGCTGTTGTCGGCAAAGTTATCCGTAAAAGGTTTGATGGGCATGTCAACGACCTCCTTGTTGTGGCGCCTTTGTTTCGGCGGTCGCAAAAGCGGCATCGCAGTTTATGCAACGGCTCCTACCCGGCGGCTGCTCGGCCCCGCATTTCCAGCATCTGACCAGAAGACGAGCACCGCAAGACTCGCAGTAATCGCCGAGGAAAGTCTCTTTCCCGCAGGTCGGACAGGCGATCCTGAGGCTCTGCCCACAATGGGAGCACGCTACCCACGCCGGTCTGATCGGGCTACGGCACGTCGGGCACCGTAGAGGCCCCGCAGGATTCACTCTGCCGCAGGACGGACAAACGTTGGCGTCTTGCGGGACCATGGCATTACAGTAACGACACGGATGCATATAGCCCGGCATCTACATTCCTCCCAACTCTTCGGCGGCCTCGCCGTCGCCCGCGCCAGCGTCGTCAGCTTTTCGGCGCCTCCACTTCTCGTCATCGTCGGCCGCCTTGACATTGAAGTCCAAAATGTCCTGCACGTCCCTCTCCCACTGCTCCTCAGTCACGTGCATGACCCTTCCGACAAACCGTTCCCTCAGGGAGCGCAAAGACGGGAGAAGCCGCAACGCTTGAAGGTACTTCACGTAACGCGTCTCCAACAGCCTAGAGTCCGGGAGGTATACAGGCTCCCGCCTGAAGTTCACTTCAATCATGCCGCGGTTGATGAGCCGAATGGAACGGTCGACAGCCTCTTCGTAACTCTTCCTGCTCGCGCTCGAATACTCTGCCCTGCCCATGACCCGGAAAAAATACGTCGCTTTGGACGTCCCTTGTCCGGACGCGGACTCCATAGCGATGACGTTTCCGCTGCTGCCACAGCCCTCGCCTATAGGGGCCAAAAACCATACGTACTGCTCCTCAAGCGACGCTGTGAGACCTCTTTTGAAGCCGATAGCCAGCCTATTCGAAAGACCGAGCGACGACAGTACCCGGTACGCCGCGCCGAGTCCAAGCGCCTCAAGTTTCTTCTCCATCTGATCCCAAAGATCCGGACTAATGGCCTCGATGTCCAGTCGTTTGGCCGCGCGTCCTTCTCTTAGGAGGTTCGCCACCATCGGGATCGCCTGAGAACTCGCCGCAGGGAAAAGTTCCCGTGAAAGCGTCACAGCCCGATCCGTAAGGTCCTTCATGGCTCGCCCCAGATACCTCACGAAAGGATCTAGGTCTCTGCCCATCCGGGAGAACGTGTACGCCGCTCCGCCCTCCTCGCAAATGGTCAGGGCGTAAGGCTCTTCCTTGACTTGGTCGATGTTGGAATAGGGGATCCGCACGGGGTCGGATGAGGTTGGGACGATGATCATCCCCGACACGTGGAGCCTCGCTTCGAATTCTTCCGGTGGTGACCACGCGAGGCCCATGACATTGGGGCCAAGCCCCTTTTGAGGTGTGTCCCCCGCCGTCGAACGCCTGAAGGTCCCTTTGAAAAACGGCAGGGAGCGCGAGGTCTCGTCCTTGAGGAGTGACTCGGCCATTAGCATGTCTTTGATGATGAGTTCGCTGCGAAGCCTTCTCAGTTCCCTCAAGCAG
>CAZMEF010000072.1:0-7862 GCA_964565305.1 uncultured Eubacteriales bacterium
TTGCCGTTTCCTATCACCGGAAACTGCGAGGCGACAAAGCCCTCAAGTCCGTTCTTTCGGACATTCCGGGGATTGGACCCGCCAAGACGAAGGACCTCCAAAGCGCGTTTCCTGACCTGCAGGCACTTCGAGGAGCGTCTGTTGAGGAGATCGCCAAAGTCAAAGGGATCGGTCATTCGCTCGCCCGGACCATAAGCGCTTACTTCCGCAGCCAACCACAGAGTTAACATCAACGTTAAAGAAGTTGAACTCAGTATTGACTTTATTAAATCTCACACGTATATTGCATGTGGAAGGTGATATTCATGGCGAACCAGGTTGTCAGCAAATGTCCCGTGTGTGGCGAACCCATGGTCGTGACCGAACTGGGGTGCCCAAACTGCAACATCAAGATAACCGGCCAGTTTGAGTTGTGCAGCTTCTGCAAGCTCGGCCCCGATCAGCTCGCTTTCGCGGAGGTGTTCATCAAGAACCGCGGCAACATCCGGGAAGTGGAGAAGGAACTGGGCATCTCCTATCCGACGGTTCGGAGCCGGTTGGAGAACTTGATCAAGTCTCTTGGGTACCAAGTTTCGTCTGAATCGCAGGAAGGGCCGGACTCCGGCACGAGGGCGAAAGAGAAGAAGATAATCATAGACCGGCTTGGCAAAGGAGAGATATCCCCTCAGGAAGCCACAAAGATGCTACGGGATTTGGCAAGATAGCCGGCGTGTTTGTTTCGTGTTGAATGCTGCCCGGGCCGGGGATAGAAGGCCAATAAAGGGTCGGCAGACGCTGTCGGGTCGGGGTGAAGAGGACCACAGCGGCAGACGAAGGAGGAGTAAGAATGTCAAAAGAGGAAAAAGCGTTGATTCTGCAGATGGTGGTGGACGGGAAGATCACTCCCGAACAGGGGGTTGAGCTGCTTCGCGCTGTGGCGAATGTGCCACAGGCGCCAAGGGCGCCCAGACCACCGTCTCCGGGGTATCCGCCCCCGCCACCGGCATCCCCCGGAGCGGGCCGCTACGAGGCGGGGAGGTCGCTGGCCGAACAGATCCGCCGGGAGGTAGAGGAGCGGATTCAAGGCGTTAGGTCGGACGCGGGGGAGATCGGCGCGGCGGCCGCGGAAGTAGGGGAAAAGGTAGGCGAAACCGCCGGCAGGATCGGAGAGACGGTCGGTCGCGAAGGCGAGAGGATAGGAAGGGCG
Organism: uncultured Eubacteriales bacterium; assembly: GCA_964565305.1. Lineage (GTDB taxonomy): Bacteria > Bacillota > Sulfobacillia > Fermentithermobacillales > Fermentithermobacillaceae > DULO01. The sequence goes on from CAZMEF010000072.1 coordinate 1,187, forward strand.
CTGGGAGAAAGCGGCGCTAACATAGGCCGGATGATTGCCGGCATGTTCACGAGCGGCTTCGGCGCGGGACCCGGGATCGAGGTGGAAGAAAGCCATACCGGGGAGTTCCTTGAGGAAGGCGTCCTCCAGGTGGAGCTTTGGACCAGTAACGGCAAGATAGAGGTCGGCAGTTTCGACGGTCCCGGTTTCCTGCTCAAGGCTACGAGGAAAGGCCCCGCGGTATCCGAAGAACAGGCCCGGGAACTTCTTAAAGACGCGTGTGAGTTTTCCCATCGTGGCAACACAATCAAAGCCAAAACCAGAGATGGGTTGTTCGGCCCCAGGGGAGGTTCGGTGGCATTCGAGCTTCTCTTGCCAAAAGAAAGGGCCGCAAACCTCGTTCTGAAGTCAGCCAACGGGAGAATCGAAATCCGAGATCTGCACGGACAATCGCTTCTGGTAAGCACCGCCAACGGACGAATCGAAGCCCAACGCTGCGATTTCGAAACCTGTGAAGCATCGTCCGCGAACGGTCGGATAGAGACCGATGTGAGGTGCTCAAAGTTGAACGCGAGCACCGCCAACGGCAGGATCGAAGCGACATTGGCGGGCGCCGGGGAGTGGACCTTCCACACCTCCAACGGAAGGGTCGAAGTATCGCTCAAAAAGGAGCCGGACACAGGCTACGAAGTCGACATATCCTCAGTAGCCGGGAAACTGGAGGTCCAGGGCTTCAATGGCGCCCAGGTTCTAGTCGACGAGGCAAGACACCGGTACGGTTCGCGACGCTACTGGGCCAAAACGGTCGGTTTTGACGAAGCCGAAAAGAAAGCCAAGTTGAAAGCTACAAGCGCTATGGGAAGAGTCTCTGTGTCACTGTGAGGAGGGAAGTCAGTTGGATGAGGAAAAACTCAGGGTCCTGAACATGGTGAAGGAAGGCAAGATTACCGTCGATGAAGCCACGAAAGTCATCGAAGCCTTGGACACCGGGGCGGATACGGACGCCGAATACGTGGAGCAGGGCCCCAGGGCCAAGTGGTTCCGGGTTCTCGTGACGGACAGTAGTACGGGGAAGCCGAAGGTGCGGGTCAACCTTCCTATGGGTCTGGTCGACTGGGCCCTCCGCACAGGCACGAAAGTCGCGTCCTTGGGAGGGGCCGATCTCGGCGGAATGGGAATCGACATCGAGGAGTTGCGGAGCGCCATATCTTACGGCCTGAGAGGCAAAATCGTCGATGTCACAGATGAGCAAAGCGGCGAACATGTGGAGATAGTGGTGGAATAGGGCGTTACGTGGGTTTATTCCGGTTTCGCAGGTCTGACGCAATCCCGGCCAGCCTGCGAAACCGGTGATTTACGGCCGATTTCGAGATCGGCGGAAAGCACGTCAGGCCGAGTTCCTCCATGCTCGCGTCGGCGTGGTCCAGTCGCAGTCGAGCCAGTTCCTTCAAGGCGGGCGGTAGGTGTTGTAACCCCAGTTCGCTGTCGATCACTCGGATGTCGTCGACTTGCCGGAAGGACGCTTCCAACGCCCGATCGAGGTTAGCCTTGTCCATGTTCACTATGCGCTGCACCGAACCGCGAAGAGACTTCCGCGCTCGAACGTTCTCGTACTCCAACACCGTGCCCGAGGCTCCCATGAGCTTCAAGAGCTCGGAAATGGCGTCGGCATCCTTTAGGTAGACAACCCAGGCCCCGCGCCTTTCGACTAACCCGGCTTTTAGACCTTCCTGCCGAATTAACGCCTGTAGCATCGCTGCGTCTGTTTTCAAGGGAAACGCAATTTCTAGGTGGTGTCCCCGAGTGGCGTTTAGGACAGAACCTCTCGCGAGAAAACAACCTCGAAGGTAAGCCCGGCGACAAGACGCGTTCCGGCGAAGCGTGGAGACGGCGGGACGTCCTGCATGCGGTACCCGCGCGCTAGCGGTTATCTTGTGACCCCGGGGGGCGGGTTTTCCGCCGCCGGACGCCTTTCGCCCATCGACGGGGCGTGGCCGGAAAGTGGGATGAAGCCCAGAACCTCGTTTGACCAGGTAATATAGTCGCCTGATGATGTAAGGCTCGGCGGAGAACACCAATTCCCTATGGCGCGCGCCGGGGGCCATTCCCTCCCCGATGGGGCGTTCCCGGGAAAGAAAGCGCCTCAACGCGAACGCCTCCCAAAACGCGTTTGCCTTAGAGACCACTTCCACCCTTGTGAGTTCTTCTTTGACGGTTCTTCCGAACGAATCTCTTTCAGACAAGCCTTTGGTCAAGCGCAGTTACGCCGCGGCGAAAAACTCAATGATCGACCGGGCGAGCCGGAACGGTTCGTGCCTCGCTAGATCGCCACGCGTCAGGTAGTCGCCTCTTAGCGCCGTGTACCCGGCCCCAACGAGGGCGGCGATGTCCGCTTTGACCTGGAACCTCCCTTCGATGCCATACCTTTGCGCTATGTCTTCGGGAGCATCGGCGGTGTTAAGCAAGACGTAAGAGAACAGCCTTCCCGCGTGATCTTCGATCGCTTTGACGTGATCGTAAGCCGAGTAACCGTCCGTCTCGCCGGGCTGAGTCATTATGTTACAGATGTATAGTTTTTCAGATCTAGAGTTCCTGATGGCATCCCTAATGCCCGGTACTAGCAAATTGGGGATGATCGAGGTGTAAAGGCTCCCCGGGCCCAGCACCACACCGTCCGCGCTTTCTATTTCGGCCACCGCTTCGCCCAGAGCGGTGGGGTCGCCAGGGCACAGGCAAAGCTTGGCGATGCGCTTTTTGGCAGCGGGAATGGCATATTCGCCCCTTATGGTAGTCCCGTCGGTCATCTCCGCGCAAAGGGTGACGTCGCAAAGGGTCGCCGGCAGCACGTGCCCCCGGACCGCCAAGATGCCGGACATAGCTTTGACGGCAACCTGAAAGTCCCCCGTCATCTCGGTCATCGCCGCGAGAAAAAGGTTGCCGAAGTTATGCCCTTTCAGTTCGCCTCTTGCGAAACGGTGGTTGAAGAGGGAAGCCATGTCGGGCTCGGCCTCGGCGAGAGCGAGAAGGCAGTTGCGAATGTCGCCCGGTGGCAGGATACCCATGTCTCGACGCAAACGTCCGGAGCTTCCCCCGTCATCAGCTACGGTTACAACGGCTGAGAGTTCGCATACCTCATGCTTTAGTCCACGCAAGACACTTGCCAACCCTGTGCCGCCGCCGATAGCGACGATCTTAGGGCCGCTTCTTTCGCCGCGCACGATGTGCCCGCTCACTTATCAGCGCCTCCACGTTCCTCACGGCCGATGTCACGATGCTCTATCACGACCGTGTGCCCTTTGGATTCGAGGTGTGACTTAAGAGTCTCACCTACCACGACCGAGCGCTGTTTCCCGCCTGTGCAGCCGATGGCTATATTTAGGTGACTCTTTCCCTCATCAACGTATTTGGGAAGCAGGAAATCGATGAATCGCCTCAAGTGCGAGAAAAACCCCGCGAAGACAGGAGCGTTTAGCACATAGTCGATCACCTGGGGGTCCAGTCCCGTGAGGCGGCTTATGGGCTCGACGTAAAACGGGTTAGGCAGAAACCGCACGTCGAATACCAGGTCGGCATCCATGGGCAGGCCGTACTTGAACCCGAAGGTCACGATAGTAACCAGAAGTCTGCGGTGCTTGGTCCCTTTCGAGAACACCTCGAGAAGCTGGCGGCGCAACTCGAGGGGAGACAGGTCGGACGTGTCCACTATGATGCTCGCCTCTGCCTTGAGGTCCGCTAGAACAAGGCGCTCCTCTCGAAGGCCCTCAAGTATGCTTCCCTGGGGTGAAAGAGGGTGCCGCCTCCTTGTTTCCTTGAATCTCCTCACCAAAACATCGTCATCGGCATCAAGGAAGAGGATAGTTGGCCGGATCCCGCCTTCCCGGAGCGTCTTCAGGGCATCGGAAAGATCCGCGAAGAACTCGCCCCCCCGGATGTCCACGACGATCGCGATGCGCATAGGCTCTTCACGTGACTTGGCGTAAAGATCCAGGAAAGTCGGGATCAGCGAAGGAGGAAGGTTGTCCACGCAGAAAAAGCCGAGGTCCTCTAGCGTCCTAAGCGCGTGCGTTCTACCGGCGCCTGAGAGGCCGGTGATTATCACCACATTTTGCGCCTGTTCGCCATGCTTGTCCTGCCGGATGTTGTCCGCCAAAAGACCCTCCGATCCCCCATTGCCCCGCGATCAGTACGGGGCGGGTGATATGTCCATCTGTGCCCACAGGTCTTCCGCCAACGACGGCTTGACAAGAAAATCGAGTCGCGCACCCGAAAAGTAGGACGCATACATGCTTTTGCCGCGGATGAGCCCCAACTCCGGGTAGTCCCCAGGCTCAAGAAGCCTCGGCTTTGGGCGCGTCATGTAGCTGTCGTTTGGCATGAAAACGCTTTGGCCCTTGTATTCGACGTCGTAGTAGACCACACCTTTTCGCAGCCTAACCGGGTCGTACGAGGAAGCGAAGGCGTTGCATATCCAGTTAGCCATCACCATGTAATCTTCTCCGGGGTTGGTAGTGACATGGCCGTAAAACGGGGGGATCACCAGGATGTCGCCCGGTTCGAAGTCCGCCACGGCGAAGTCCTCCACTTCACCGGTGACGTCTCCCCCTCGTTGAAGCAGGAAATGGGCCCGTCCGTGGATCACCTGATAAACCTCGGGATAGGTCCACGGATGTCCGGGGGCCTTCGGGTGATAATGGCCTACAGTTTTGACGTATTCGGAGCCGATGGTTCCGGGCGAAAGCACGGTCAGGTCAAATCTCAAGGACGAATCACTGATGGACTTCTGATCCGCAGCCAAACCCGCTCCCCGGTACATCCTGTACAGTGTTTCAGGTCCGGCTTCATCCGGGTAGAGAAGAACCGCCCTTGCGTCTTGCAGACGGCGAATATCGGGATCTACCTTCACGGCGCCCTCTCCGAAGACGAGGGTTCCGTCCTCATTAAGCGTTACGGGAAAGCCCGCCAACGATGATATGTCTTTGGTGCCGTCGCTCATCAAGATCACCTACCCTTTGGGACTGCGCGGCTTGCATATGAGTTCCAGTACCTCTGTGTCGAAGAAGGTCTTGCAGTGCGAAGGGAGGATGACCATCGCCGTGTCCGCCCCGCCCCCGGAGCCGCTCACAGTGATCACAGGTTTGCCGAAAGGGATCAGCCCGGCGTCCAGCGCCATGACGGCGATCTCGACGCCGACCTTCACTCCCTGAGAGAACAGCCTGAGGGCTTCTGCTACGAGGTAGCCTGGGTAGAGCCCCCCGTGTTCTTGGGTGACGGCGCGTTCGATGCCGCCCATGAGGTGCGTCGTCGTGAGCACCTCCACGCCTTTTGAGGCCAACTCCCTGCGGGTTTCTTTGCCCATCTCATCGCCGCCCGGTTCTTTGAAACCTACGTGATGAGTGACGCACACGAGGTTGGAAACTTTTCCAATGAAGTGCCTCACCGTGTAACCCGTGTTGGACGCCACGACCATGCTCTCGATCCCGAGTTCCGATGCTCGTTCGAGCGCCAAGCGGGCTGTTTCTTCGGTCAGGCTCTTGCCTTTCTTGTCGAAGTAGGTTGTCATACCGATCCCTCCGTGAGAACTATGATTTGGGGGTGAATGAGTCCTTTCAACGCCAGAGACGCCACCTCCTTCCAGCGATCCTAGGCAGGTTTCCCGTCTCATCAGGCGAATATGTTTATGCTATTGTATAGGTACGAAGGGGTGTGGTGGGGAATTGCTCAGCTATCTACGATATCTCTCTCCCCAGGAGATCTTTCTATCGGTCGTGGATATCGCCATAGTAGCGTACCTTTTCTATCGCATCTTTGTCCTAATCCGGGGAACGCGAGCCGTACAACTGATGAAAGGAATCGCGTTTCTGCTCGCGCTTGTCGCCATCACACAGTACATGCGCCTCAATACCATCAACTGGCTTCTCGTGAAAGTCCGCGACATGTTGATCGTTGCGATCCCAATAGTTTTTCAGCCTGAACTCAGGCGCGCCCTCGAGCAGATGGGCAGGGGAGGCATATTTACAGGTGGTCCGTTGGGCGGAGCGGCCGTCACCTCCGAGAAGATCGTAGACGAGGTTGTGAATGCCGCCACTGCGTTATCGGCGACAAAGACCGGCGCCATCATCGTAATAACCAGGGAGGCCGGTCTTCAGGAGTACGTTGAGGTCGCGAACCGCATGGATGCCATAGTCACATCGGAACTACTGCAGAACATCTTTGTGAAGAACACCCCGCTCCACGATGGAGCCGTAGTCATAAGGGGCGAACGCATCGCCGCGGCGGCGTGCTTTCTGCCTTCCACTGACGAGACCGTCGCGTCGGAGCTTGGCAGCAGGCACAGGGCCGCGATCGGCATAACCCAAGTTTCTGACGCCATAGCGGTTGTGGTTTCTGAGGAGACGGGGACCATCTCTCTCGCGGTGGGCGGCCGCCTGTTTCGCGGACTGGATAGCAGAACGTTGAAGGAGAAGATTATGGGGCTTCTTGAGGCGCGGTCGTCCATACCAAACATCCTCAATCGGGGGTCCGCCGGATGATCGAACGAGCGCTCAGCAAGGACACGTTGGTGAAGTGGGCCGCGGTCGTTCTTGCCGCTTTGATGTGGCTTTACGTCGTCAACGACAGTAACCCGCCGCAGACCCGGATCATCAACTTCGACCTGTCATATTCGTCCCCAGAGGGAAGGGTCGTCGTAAGTTCGAGC